>JADGAL010000035.1 GCA_015232025.1 Alphaproteobacteria bacterium | reverse complement strand
CATGTCGGTCGGGGCCAGCGAGAACGCGGCCTTGGGCAGCGGCAGCAAGACCACGTCCAGCTTGTCGACCTGGAACTTGCCCAATTCGCTGGCCTCGAGCAGGACGTGGATGATCCCGCGCTGCATGCGCGGAACCAGCCCGCCGTCCTGGGCGGCGAATTTGTCGAGGCGCCGCTCGACATATTCGCGGTCGGCCTCGGACAATTCGCGGCCCAGGACGAAGGTGGCCGAGATGCCGGGGATGATGCCGACGTCGGTATGGACTTCCTTCAGCTTGTAGCCGGCGTCCTTGAGCAAGGTCCAGAACGGCGAGCCGTCGCGTTCGTCGCCGGCCACCCGTCGCGCGAAGTTGGTCGGGCTGGGGGTGATGGCGTCGAGCACCGTCCAGAATCCGTTCTTGATGCCACGCCAGACGCTGCCGGCCGAGTCCTCGGCCTTGTAGATCAGCGAGCTTTCGACCTCGGCGACGGTGGGTTGGGCGGCGAAGGCGGGCGGCGCCGCGAGGAGCAACGCCGCGAGCGCGAGTGCGGTCCGTGTGTTCATCTCGATTTCCCCCGTCACCGTTCCAACGGCCGCATCAATATGGTCTCCAGCCGGTCGGCGGCGCGTTCCTCGGCGCGCAGCAGGACCAGGCCGAGCTTCTCGAACGTGCCGCCCGGCTCGCCAAGCCCGTCGCTGGTGGCGGCCAGCATGTATTCGCGCAAGCCCCGGGTGATGCCGAAGCCGCGGCTGTCACGCATGTGGGCGGCCTTGAAATAGAGATAGAGGTGACGGCTCAGTTCATATTCGTCGTTCTGGATGCTCTCGACGGTGGGCAGCAGGCCGGCCACCGGCATCACGTCGAAACGGGCCTGCTCGGCCAGCCAAGCCTCGCGCGGCACCACGGCGATGGTGCCCGGACGGGCTCCGGCCAGCAGTTCGGAAAGCATGATCCGGTCGGGGGTCTCGATCACCGCGCCGTCGTCGCGGGGCGTGGTGCAGCGGGCGACGCGGTACGAGGCGGTGAAGATGGCGCGCACCTCGGGAACATGGCGGCACCCCGCCTCGAGCATGCGGTCGTTGAAGGTTTGGCGAGTCCCGGACTCGCGGTTCGGCATCAAGATCCTGATCTCGTTGGCCGGCAACCGCGGGTGGATGTCCTTCCAGGTGCGCGCCGGGTTCTGCACGAAGTCGCCGTTGGCGGGCACCTCGTCGGCGATCGCCAAGAACAACTCGTTCGGGGTCAGGTCCATCACCGGATGGCCCTTGGGGACCACCATCGCGACCGCGCTGTGCCCGATCACGATCTCGATGATGTCGCCGACCTGGTTCTCGCGGCAGCGCTTGAACTCGCTGCGCGTGATCCGGCGCGAGGCCGCCGCGATGTCGGGGAAATCGACGCCGACCCCCGAGCAGAAGCGGTCGATTCCCTCGCCCGTCGACTTCAGGTCGAGCACCGGCTCGGGAAGCTTCGTGTTGGCGACGAAGTCGGCCGACGCCGCCTGGAGGTAGGGCCGCATCGACGTCGATCCGACGATGTTGAGCTGCTTGCGCAGCGCGAAGTCCTTGGTGGGCAGGTCCTGGGCGGACACCGCCGCGTTCGCCACCATTCCGGCCATCAGAATGGCCATTGCAAGCTTGATCGGCACCCGTCACCCCCCCCGGCGTTTTCGCCCAACCCCAATTTGCACCACTCGGCGATGGCGGGCAAGCTTTACGGCCCATGCGGTTCGGCGTATAAAGCCGTTTGGTATGGGACGCGGGTGACGGGCTTATGGCGGTACAGGAATTCGTGGCCTTGCCGGCGAGGGAAAACTGCCAGTGCCAAGCGCGCCGGCAGCGTTTCGCCGAGTATGTGGTTCTGCATGCGACCCAGGGGCGCCTGCTCGCCGTCGACGAGGAATTGTCGGTGTTGCGGATCGGGGTGACCGAATTCGGGCTGGGCCTCGACGACGCCCGCGGCGCGATGTACGGCGCGGCGGTCAATCGCGGCATCGCCGTCGAAAGCCAAGCCCAGGCGCAGATGCGCACCTATTTGTCGCAGATGGGCAAGAGCGGACGGCTGTCGCCCAAGCAGTTCCAAGACGCCGTGGGCATTTACCAGGCCCTGACCAACCACGTCCTGGCCGAAGCCGAAACCCGCCGCCGCATCAAGGCGCTGGCCGAGGAGCAACGGCTCAATCCCGCCCGCAACTGGGCCCGCCTCGGCTCGCGCCGCTGGTACAACAAGATCTGATTTATCTCAGGGTGATGTCGTTGCTGTCGATCTGGCCGGACATCCGGCCGCGGATATAGGACCACGACACGCCGATGCCCAGGATGCTGCCGGCGGTGACCAGCGCGATGGTGACCCAGGTCCAGGTCTCCAGGCCGCGCAGAAGCCCCAGATCCCACATCGTCCAGATGACGGTGCCGAAGAACGCCGCGGCCGTGACCACGCCCAGCGCTCCCAGCGAGCGCAAGGTGGCTAGCACCAGCGTCAGATTGAGGATCAACAGCGCCAGCCCGATCAGCAGCTTGAGCGACCAGCGCTCGTCGGTCCCATCGACCAGCCAGTGCCAATAGGAATTTCCGCTGGGATTGTAGGTGGCCAGCACGACGAACAGCGCCGCCAGCCAGCGGGCGGCGAGGTGGGGAAAGCTGAAGGGCGCGGCGTCGTTGGCCATCGATCGGCGTCAGCGGGCGAACAGTTCCTGCTCCAGCGGCGTCTGGGCGCCGCAGTGGAGCCGGGTGACCTGCTGATAGACCGCCAGGAAGGCGGCGTAGTCGTCGAGCGACATCTGCTCGACCAGACGCATGCGGTCGCGCACGTCGACATATTGGACCAGCGTGTCGCCGACCCGGTAGGGGATGACCAGGGCGCCCAGCGCCGCGTATTGCGCGGCGATGGTGGCCAGCCGCGCGGCGGTGCCGCGGATGGTCGAGGGGCCGAACACCGGCATCACGAAATAGGGGCCGGGCGACAGGCCCCAGCGGCAGAACGCCTCGTCCAGGGTGCGCGTCCGGCGCGGCATGCCCATCGCGGCGGCCGGGTCGAAAATACCCAGGACGCCCAGCGTGCTGTTGACGCCGAAGCGCGCCGAGGCGGTCGCCGCGTCGCCCCATTCCGCCATCATGGCGGCGCTGCCGGCGGTGATCGGCTCGCGCAGATTGGCGAAGGCGTTGCGCAGGCCCAAGCGCACGCCGTCGGGGGCGGCGCTCTCGAACAGGTCGGCGGCCGGGTCGAAGACCTGGTGGTAGAGAAAACGGTTGAAGGCGTGCAGGCGGCGGTTCACCGACTCGAACGGATCGTCGAGCGCCTCGATCCGGTGGTCCTGGAGCATGACGGGGCGCGCCAGCTCGTGGCGGAAGCGGGCCGGCGAGAAGGGGACCGCCCCATCGCCCGCCCACGCCGCCCCCGAGGCGAGCAGCGCCCCGGCCAGGGCGATGGCGATGCGGAACCGGACCATTGGCTTTCCCCCTGCGCGACGCGAAGAATGCGGATAATATCGCCTCGCCGCGGGCGATGATATGATTTCCACATTGGGCGGAGCGCCAACCTCGATGGCCGGACGGGCCTTCTCCTTCCCCCATTTCGCCATGCGCTGGCTGGTCTGCCAGTTCCTGGTCTTCCTGACCTACAATCCAAGCGGCTATTCCTACGCCCACTGGATGTGGGAGGGGCGCGGCTATTTCTTCGTCGACGCCCTGGCCGGGGTGGCGCTCTTGGGCGCCTACCTGTTCCTGTTCCACGCCATCCTGATGTCGATCGGCCTGTCGGGAATGCTGGCCGGCGTGGTCGCGGCTGGCCTGACGGTGGCCGAGGTGCTGCGGATCGGCCACCAAACGATCGACTCGCGGGGCCTGGTCGAGACCACGCTGCTCGTCTCGCTGGCGACATTGCTGGCGGTCGGCTTGTCCTGGGGGCACATCGTCGCCCGCTTCACCGGCCAAAAGCAGAAGCGGTATTTTAACAAGTAGTAGTCGTGTTCGCCCCTCGCCGGGAATGGCGGCTGGACGGACTGGTGCGCGTTCGGATCACGAGATCGGCGCGCTTGGCGGGGGCGGCGGGCAGGCGGTGGCCGGCTGGGCCAGGCCCAACCACCACAGCGGCAGCCACAGGGCCAAGGCCCATAGGGTGTCGACGGTTTGTTCGGTCAGCGCGGTGGCGTTGGCGGCGAGGCGGGTTCCGGCGGGGCGGGCGACCACCTCGCCCAGCACGCGGCCGACGGGGGCCAGGGCGCCGGGGCCGGGTGGGATCATCTCGTGGCCCCGCAATTCGGCGCGGAAGCGGGTGGCCGAGAAGGGAGGTTGCGTCGCCTCGTCGGCGGCGGCCGGGGCGGCGAGAAGCAGAAGGGTGACCAGGGCGGCGGTTCGCAAGGCGCACCTTTCGTTTAGGAAAGCGCTGCCTCGGGATATGGGGTGTCCGGTCGGGCCGGCTCGGGGGCTAAGGGATGGCGGGCCGCCCCCAGACGGGCGGTCAAGCCTCGATGAGGTCGTACCAGCGGCGCGTGCGGAGCAGGCCGGCGCGGCGCGGGCGCCAGTCGTTGCGGATGGTGATGCGCTTCAGGCGCTTGCGGATTTCGCCGTCGCCGAGCGTGCCGCGATACAGGCGCCGCGCCAGGAACAGCGCGTCTTCGAAATCCTCGCGCCGCAGGGCGCCCTTGGGGCCGGCGAGTTGGGCCAGGAACTCGCGCAGGCGGTCGTCCTGGACGCGTTCGAGCACCAGATCCTCGTCCGACACCACGGCCATCAGGATCGAGCGCGCCTCGTCGAGTTCGATGCCGAACTCGACGATCGCCGCTTGCAGAATGGCCTTTTCCTGGTCGCTGGTGATGACCTTCGAATGATAGGCGTTCAGCCGCACATAGTCGGCGTACCTCTTTCGTTGATCGTCCGTGACCGTCATGTCGGATTTCACTCGATTTCCCAGCGGCCCATCGCCGGCGGCTTGTCGGGCAGGCGCAGCATGATCAGGACCTTCGATCCCTTCGCCGGCGCGGCCGCGTCACCGACCATAAGGTTGGGCGCCACCGGCTTCAACTGAATCTTGGTCTGCTGCTTGTCGACCAGCAGGGTGACGTTGCCCACCGCCGGCGCGGTCTCGACCGGCTTGTCTTCATGATTGTAGATGATGAAGCGCAGATCGCTCGCCTTGGGCATCAGTTCGATGTGGAAATTGCCGGCGTCCAGCAGCAGGCCGCCGGCCGGGCCGGTGCTGATCTTGGGCGGCGGCTCGGCGCTCGCGTCCTGCGCGGCGGCGGGCGGGGGCAGGGCCAGCAGGGCGGCCAGCAGGGCGATTGGAAATCTCACCTTGGTTCTCCTCACTTCTGGCGCATCGCGCCGTCGAGCGCATCCAGGTTGCGGCGCATGGCGGCCAGGAATCCGCGGGCGTCGACCGCGCCCTCGGCCAGTCGGGCGGGGGGGTCCATGGTTTCGAGCACCACCAGCTTGGCGCCGGCGGCGGCCACGGCGGCCTCCATTTCTGGCTTGGGCTTGCGCCAGTCGACCACCACCTTGGCGTCGCGCGCCCTGATCTCGGCGGCCAGACGGGCGTAGTCCTCGGGCGCCCAGTCGTAGGTGTCGGCCAGGGTGTGGCCGACCACGTCCAGCCCGAAATCCTGGGTCAGATAGGCGAAGCGGTCGGTCAGCGCCCACAGGCCGGGCAGGCCGGAATCGAGGAAGCGGCCCTCGTAATCGGTCTTCAGCGTTTGCAGCGTGGTCTTGAGGGCGACCTGGTTGCGTTCGACCAGGGCGGCGTCGGCCGGGCTCAGCGCCTTGAGGTCGGCGGCGACGATGTCGGCCATCCGCATGGCGTTGCTTAGCGAGTGCCAAGCCCAGGGCAGGGCGCCCTTGCCGTTGTCGCGCGCCAGCACGCCGATGCCGGTGACCTTGGGGTTGTAGGGCATCGAGGCGTCGATCGGCACGATGCGGATGTTGGCGCCGCGCGACCAGACGTAAAGCGGGTCGCCCTCCCAGGCGCGCGACAGCACGATGGCGGCGCTGGCATTGGCGGCGGCGGCCACGAAATCGGGTCGCGGTTTCTGCTCCAGCCAGGTCGCCTGCTGCTCCATGCGCATGTTGGCGGGGAAGGCGAAGGCCACGTCGATGGCGGTGCCGGCGGCCAGATCGGCGGCCAGCGAATAGGTCGCCTGCAATCCGGTCAGCACGGTTTGGCGCTCGGCGGCTTGGGCCGGCGCGGCCAGCCCGGCCAGCGCCACCAGCGCGATCAGGTGCTTGCGCATCGATGTCCCCCTCAACTTGCGTGCCTGGTGAACAGGCGCGAGACGGTGGCGGCCAGGAAGAACAGGCTGGCGCACAGGATGATGGCGCCACCCGACGGGATCGGCAGATCGAACTCCATCGGCGCCAGGATGCCGACCAGCGTGCTGACCGTCGAGATCGCCACGGTGATCGCGAAGAAGCCCCGCATCGAGCCCGACCAGATGCGCGCGGCGGCGGCCGGGATCAGGAACAGCGCCTCGACCAGCATGGCGCCGATGATCTTCACCGAGGCCACCGTGATGACCGTGACCATCACCACGAACACGTAGTCGAGGAACGCCACCTGCACGCCGCGCACCTTGGCCAGTTGCGGGTTGAAGCTGGCCAGCAGCATGCGATTGTAGCGGGCCAGACCGACCACGCCGACCAGTCCCGACATCACCGCCAGGACGGCGATGTCCAGATCGTTGACGGTGAGGATCGAGCCGAACAGCACCTTGTCGACCAGATGCACGTTGACCTGTCCGGCCACCCAGACCAGCAGGCTGGCGCCGATCGCCATCGAGATCGACAAGAACACGCCGATCAGGGTGTCCGAGGACATGCGGGTGCGGTTCTTGGTGAAGTTCAGCGCCAGGGCGAACAGCACGCAAAAGCCGAACAGGCTGGCATAGGGCGCGGTGGGCGGCTCGCCGATCAGGATGCCGATCGCCACGCCGGTCAGGGCGGCCTGACCGACCGCCTGCGAGAAGAAGGCCAGCCGCTTGGTCACCACCATGGTGCCGATGCTGCCCAGCACCGGCCCGACCAGCAGCGCGCACAGCACCGCGTTGGTGACGAAGCCGTACTGGAACGAGGCCGGCAGCCCGCCCGACAGGGCGAGGTCGTGGGCCAGCAGGCGAAGGGCTTCCATCATGGCTTCTTCCCGTGGTGATGGGCGTGCGAGAAGATTTCGAGGATGTGTTCGGGGCTCAGCACCTCGGCGGGGTCGCCGGTGAACACCACCGTGCGGTTCAGGCAGGTCACCGTGTCGGCCAGTTCGCGCACCTCGGCGAGGTCGTGGTGAATCCAGACGATGGTGGTGCCCTTGGCGCGGATGTCCATCACCGCCTTGGCGATGAACTGGCTGCCCACCTCGTCGACGCCGGCCATCGGCTCGTCGAGGATCAGCAGATCGGGGAAGGGCAGCATGGCCTGGGCGAACAGCACGCGCTGGCGCTCGCCGCCCGACAGGGCGCCCATCCGCCGCTTGCGCTTTTGCGACATGCCCACGGCGTCCAGCACCTCGGCGACCGCGCAGGCCTTGCGGCGCGACAGGCCCATGAAGACCGGCCGGTCCTGCACGGTGATCGCCATGAAGTCGTCGACCGTCATCGGCAAATCGCGATCGAAATCAAGCTGCTGCGGCACATAGCCGATGCGCCGGCCGGCCGGCCAGTCGATGCGGATGGTGCCGGTGTGCGGCATCTGCCCCAGCAGCGAACGCAGCAGCGAGGTCTTGCCGCCGCCATTCGGCCCGATCAGGCAATGGATGGTGCCCGGCACGATGTCGACGCAGACGTTTTCCAGAATGCTCGACCGACCAAGCGTCAGTCCCAGCCCCTGGATGTGGATCGACGGGCCGCGCGCCGTCGTGGCGATGTCGTCGCGCATGGTCAGGGCTTCTGCCCGCGGACGTCGAGAACGGCGTCCGTCAGTTGCTTCATGTTGTATTCGATGGCCTCTTCGAACTTTTCCTTCGTATAAGGCCCGTCGCTGATGTGGACGAAGGAATAGACGCGGATGCCGGTCTCGTTGCGGATGGTGTCGATCACTTGGTCGGGGAACTCGATCTCGGAGAAGATCACGTTCACGTCGGCCGATTTGATCTTGTTGATGGTGTCGCGAAGCTGGCTGGCCGAGGGCGACAAGCCGTGCGCCGGCTCGATCACCGCGGTGACCTCCAGGCCGAACTCCTGCAACAGGTAGTCATAGCCGCCATGGATGGTCGCGACCTTGATCCGCATGTCGCCGCCGCCCGCGATGCGCTGGGCGTAGCGGGCCTTGAGCTGGCGCAGCTTGGTGGCGAAGGCCCGCGCGTTCTGGCGGTAATAAGCGGCGTTGTCGGGGTGCAGTTTGCCCAGGCCCTCGGCGATCGCGTAAAGCTGCTGGATCGAGGCGGTGATCGACACGAAGGTGTGCGAGTTGGGCACCTTGCGCTCGCCCTCGTAGCCGGCGGTGGCGATCAGGGCGACGCCGTCATTGGCGTAGATGATCGGCAATTTGCCGTCCATCCCCGCCGCCTGGACGATCTTGGCGGCGAAGGCGTCGTGGCCCACCCCGTTGGTCACCAGGGCGTCGAAATCCATCACCCGCTTCAAATCGTCGGGCTGCGGCTCGTAATTGTGGACGTTGAAGCCGACCTTGATCAGCGGCACCACCTCGGCGCGGTCGCCGACCACATGGGCCACGAAGCTGTAATAGGGGTGCAGCGTGACGCCGATCTTGGGCTTGGCCTGGGCCAGCGCGGCGCCGGGCGACACCAGCAGCGCCGCGGCCATCAACACACCAAGCAAACGCATGGTCTTCCTCATTTCTTGTCGCCTTTCGGGGCATCGGCGCCGCGCACCGGGACGATTTCCTTCCAACCCGCCTGGGCCAGATCGGCCAGCTTGGCGATCGGCGGGAACGGGGTGTCGCCGGTCGGGTGGATCCACACCGTGAAGAAGGCGTCGGCGGGGCCGGCGGCGGCTCCCTCGGCCTTCTCGCGCGGCGGATCGCGGGTTTCCTTCGAGGGCGGAACCGGCGGGTGGCGGTGGGCCAGCACCAGGGCGAAGGTGCGGGCGTCCTTGGTCGACGCGCTGCGCCCCAGATAGACCACGGCATGGCCGCCGGCATAGTCGGGCCGATCGGCGGTCCAGGCGTGACGGCCGCGGCCCTCCCACATGGCGTCTTGCGGGAAGGGCGGCATGGCCAGATCGGAAATCCTCGACCGAGGGCCACACGCCGGCATTGTCCTTGTGCAGGGCGTCGATCTCGATGGCGGTCGCCCACAGATCGCCGAACACGCCCTGCTCGGCCGGGTTCAGATTGCCGAAGGCGGTGATCTGCCAGGGCGCCAGTTCCGTCTTGACGGGAACGACGTGGCGCTGGGCGACCATCGCCGCCCAGGCCAGCAGGATGACCCCGCAAACGCCCAGCAGATACAGCCCCTCGCGCCGGGCGCCCGCCGGCCTCACCAACTGGCTGTGCATTATTTCACACCGGCCGGAAGATCGACCGCCTCGACGGTCCACTCGCCCTTGTGGCCCTCGTCGCCCTCGATCACGAAGGTGTGGTCGACGCGCTTCTTGGGTTGGTACGAGAACTTGCCGGTATCGTCGGTCTGGACTTCGCCGATCTTGCCGCCATCCGGCCCCAGCACGTCGACGCGCTTGTTGCGCGCCACCTTGCCGCCGCCGAAAAACGCCTCGCCCTGGATGACGCCGTCCTCGACCGCGGCGAACACCTTCAGGATGTGCGCCTCGGCCGGCTGGGCCAGCAGGGCGGCGAGCGCCAGGGCCGCCAGGAATTTACGCATGGTCGTGATCCCTACTTCATGTCGACGGTGCGGACCCAGATCAGGCCGCCTTCCTCGAGCGGCACGTCCTTGCCTTGCGGGCTTTTGACCGGCTGCTCGGCGGTGACCAGGGCGGCGAACGACCACCAGCCGGCGCGCGGCATCACATAGGAGAACACGCCATTGCCATCGGCGCGGACCACCTGGGTGACGTAAGGGTCCGAGGGGGCCTTGACCTTGCCTTCGCTGCGATACTCGACCTCGACGTCGGCGAACGGGACGGGCTGGCCGTTCTTGGTGACGATCCCGGTGAAGGCGTTGCCGGTCCACAGGCCATAGGGCCGGGTCAACGGCATGATCTCGACCGGGAAGCCGACCATGTCGCTCCAGCCCTCGTCGGCGCCGAAGGCGTTCACCACCACCTTGGTGTAGTGGATGATCATGGTCTCCTCGGCGGGCTCCCAATAAGGCGCCGGCTGGATGAAGAAGACGTGCTCGGCCGGCCGCGCCAGTTTGAAATCGGCGGTGTAGGTCGACTTGCCGTTGGTCTTCTTGGCCTTGAGCGCCGACCGCAGATCGGTCCTGACGCCGTCGGCCAGCACGCCGAAGACGGTCGGCGGCCCCATTTCCATGATTGGCCCGTTGGCCATCGGATGGGTGAAGCGGATGTTGAACGAGATCTTGGCGTCCTTCTTCTCGGACGCGATCTGGGTCGAGGGGATCAATTCCTGGAAATGCGCGTAGGCGTTCGATCCAACGCAGGTCGCCAGCGCGGCGCCGGCCAAGGCCATCTTCAACGACATCTCTTGTTCCCCCCTTTTTGGTTGAGTTGAAATCAGCGCGCCTGCGCCTCGAGCGGACGGCCGTTGCGGGCGGCCGCCAAGCGGGTGCCCAGCGAGCCCTCGAGGCCCGGCGTGGTCGCGTCGACCATCATGCGAAGCCGCAGATCCGACAGCCACGCGCCGGTCAGCGCCTGGGTTTCGGCGGGCGCCCGCGCCAGCTCGCCGGCCGCGCCGACCAGATCGCCGGCCATGACGCGGGCGGTGGCGGTGGCCACCATCTCCTCGAAGCGATCGGGCTGCGACGGCGCGCCGATCATTCCGCCAAGCGGGTCGCGCGGCAGCCACGCGGTCAAGGTCGGCGCCATGCGGACCAGGGCCGGCGTCCATTCGTCGAGGAAGCGGCCGGTGGGCGATTCCTTCCAATGGGTCGCGCGCATCTGCGCCACCATCGCCGGGAATCGGCCGCGCAATTCGTCGGTGGTCGGCACGCCCCGACCGGCCACCGGCATCAGCGGCGCCAGCGTCTCGGAAAGCAGCCCGTCATCGCCGGCCAGCGCCAGGACGGTCGCCAATTCGCGCTCGAACGGCGCCGACTGGCGCAGCGCGGCCATCAATTGCGACATCGCCAGCACTGCGGCGGATTGCGACAGGGCGGGCAGGCGTTGATCGATGGCGCCGAGTCGCTGGGCCAGGGCCTGGTTCTCGGCGGCCAGCGCGCCGGCGCGGGCTTCGGCGTCGGCGGCCTTCTTTTCGGCGGCGGCGACGCGCTGGGCCAGCCGCTGGGCCTCGGCCTCGACCAGACCCATCTGGCGGGCGTGCGGCGAGATGTAGAACTGGTCGACCCATAACGGCGCCGTGGCCGCGCCACCGGCGCCCAGCAACGCCACCACGGCGGCGAAGGCGGCGCCGGCCAGGCACAGCTCGGCGCGGTGCAGACGCCGTTCGTGTGGCTGGGTGGCCTGCTCGCTTTCTGGTTCGCTCATCTCGCGCCTCTTGTCCGAATGGGGTAGATAATGCAGCCTAGTGTGGGAGATGTCACGGCTTTCACGCGTAGGGCGATTACCGTATTTTACACCTCGATCTCGCGATACCACTTGGTCGCGGCGATCAGGTTGCGGCGCCGCGGCCGCCAGCTTTTGCCCACCATCATGCGCTTGACGTGCTTGCGGGCCTGCTCGGGCGACAGGGCGTTGAGCGCCAGGGCGCGGTACAGGTTGGCGGCGCGCTCGAACTGGTCGCGCGAGACGCTGTCCTTCTTGCCGACCGCCTCGCTCAGCATGTCGCCGACCACCCGTTCGATCTCGGACTGGAAGACCAGCTGGTTGTCGTTGCCCAGCCTGAGCAGGATGCCGCGCGCCTCGTCGAAGCCCAGATTCCAGCGGGTGACGCCTTCCTCCATGATCTCGCGCTCGGCATCGACGGCCACGAAGGTGGTCGCGAAGGTGCGCGCCTTGACGAACGAGACGAACTGATTGGCCACGTCCTCGGAAACGGTCATGGTGCGAAACCTCATTCAGCGGCCGGCGCGGGAGCGCCGGAGGGAAGCATTGGATCGGCCGCCTTGTCCCGGCGGGCCGCCTCGACCAGACGCGCCACGGCGGGGCCGCCATAGCGCAGGAAAAGCAGCGGCGTGCCGATGGCGTCCAGCACGGTGGCGCTGATCAGCCCGCCGAAGATCACCACGGCGACGGGCGCCAGAATCTCCTTGCCCGGCTCGCTGGCCCCGGTCATCAGCGGCAACAGCGCGAAGCCGGCGGCGGCGGCGGTCATCAGCACGGGGGTCAGGCGTTCCAGGCTGCCGCGCAGGATCATCTCGCGGCCGAACGGCTCGCGTTCGTGGGTCGCCAGATGCAGGTAGTGGCTGATCTTCAAGATGCCGTTGCGGGTGGCGATGCCGGCCAGGGTGACGAAGCCGATCATGCTGGCGATCGAAAGCTGGTGGCCGGCCAGGATCACCGCGACCACGCCGCCGATCAGGGACAAGGGCACGTTGCCCATGATGATGAGCGACAGCACCGCCGAGCGGTAGCGGTTGAACAGCACCACGAAGATCAGCACCATCGAGATCACCGACAGGCCGGCGATCCGCAGCGACGCCTCCTCCTGCGCCTGGAACTTGCCTTCGATGGTGGTGAAATAGCCGGGTGGCACGTCCAGGCGGCGGATTTCGGCGCGGATGGCGTCGACGATGCGCTGGATGTCGCCGCCGTCGGTGTTGGCCAGCACCACGATGCGGCGCCGCCCGTTCTCGCGCAAAATCTGGTTCGAGCCGTCGGTGTCCTCGACGCGGGCGACCTCGCGGACCGGGACGCGGCCCGAGGGGGTGTCGATCAGAAGCTGGGTCAGGCCCTCGGAACGGCGGTCGTCGTCGCCCAGCTTCAGCACCACGTCGAAGCGGCGGTTCTGGTCGAGGATCTGCGACACCACCCGGCCGCTCGACATCGCCTCAAGCTCCTGCGCCACGGCGGCCGGCGTGGTGCCGAACAGCATGGCGCGCTCGGGGTCGATCTGGACGCGGACCTGCGGCACGCGGGTTTGCTTCTCGACCTGCAGGTCGACGATGCCCGGCGTCCCGGCGATGCGGCGGCGCAGGCGGTCGGCGGTGGCCACCAGCGTGTCGAGGTCGTCGCCGAAGATCTTGATCGCCAATTGGGCGCGCACGCCCGACAGCAGGTGGTCGATGCGGTGCGAGATCGGCTGGCCGATATTGGACGAGGCGGGCAGCAGGGCCAGCCGGGCGCGCATGTCCTCCATCACCTCTTCGCGGCTGCGCTTGGAACGGCGCAGATCGACGTCGATCTCGGCGGCGTGGACGCCCTCGGCGTGCTCGTCCAACTCGGCGCGGCCGGTGCGCCGCCCGACCCCCGACACCTCGGGAACCTCGAGGATCAGCTTCTCGGCGATCAGCCCCAGCCGGTTCGATTCGACCAGCGAGATGCCGGGGTCGAAATACATGCCGATGGTCAGCGAGCCCTCGTTGAAGGCGGGCAGGAAGGCGCGCGGCAGCATGAACATCAAGACCACCGCCAGCGCCACCGCGCCGCCGATGCCCCAGGCCACCCGGCGCATATTGTCGAAGGCCCACAGCAGCAGCCGGCGGTTCTTGTCCTTCAGCCAGCGGACCAGCCAGGTGTCGCCCCGATGGGCCAGCGAGTCGCGGGTCAGCAGGAAGCTGCACAGCACCGGCGTGACGGTGACCGAGGTCACCAGCGAGGCCAGGATCGAGACGATGTAGGCGACGCCCAGCGGCGTGAACAGCCGCCCCTCGACGCCGGCCAGGGTGAACAGCGGCACGAACACCAGGATGATGATGAAGGTCGCCGAGACGATGCCCGAGCGGATTTCCTGCGAGGCGTCGCCGATCACCCGCAACACCGGCCGCGGCTCGGCCAGCGCCCAGTTCTGACGCAGGCGCCGCTGGATGTTCTCGACATCGACCACCGCGTCGTCGACCAACTCGCCGATCGCGATGGCCAGCCCGCCCAGCGTCATGGTGTTGATCGACATGCCGAATTGCTGGAAGACCACCATGGTGATCATCACCGAGACCGGAATGGCGGTCAGCGAGATCAGGGTGGTGCGGCCATTCGCCATGAACAGGAACAGCACGATGGCGACCACCACCACCGCCTCGATCAGCACGCGCAGCACGTTCTCGATCGAGGTCTCGATGAAGTCCGACTGGCGGAACAGGATGTTGTCGACCTTGACGTCCTCGGGCATCACGCCCTGAAGCTCGCCCAGCGCGGTGACCAGATTCTCGGTCAGGTGGATGGTGTCGGTCGAGGGCTGCTTGTGAACCGCCATGATCACCGAGGGGCGGCCCTGATAGCCGGCGTCGCCGCGCTTTTGGCGCGCCGCGAACTCGACCTTGGCGACCTGGGACAGCATCACCGCCTGATCGCCGCGCCAGGTGACCACCAGATCGCGCAGGGTCTCCAATTGGGGCGTGCGGCCGATGTTGCGGATCACGAATTCGTGGCCGTACTGGTCGACGATGCCGCCGCCCGAATTCTTGCTGAAATTGGTGATGGTCGATTCGATCTGGTCGTTCGAGACGTCGCGCAGCGCCATCAGGCCGGGGATCGGGGTGACGCGGAACTGCCGCACCTCGCCGCCGATCGGGATCACCTGGGCGACGCCGGGGATCGACAAAAGGCGCGGGCGGATCACCCAGTCGGCCAGTTCGCGCAGGGTCATCGGATCGACCTTGGCGCTGGTCACCGCGATCAGCATGATCTCGCCCATGATCGAGCTGATCGGCCCCATCTGAGGCGTGGCGCGGGCGGGAAGCTGCTCGCGCAGCAAAGCGAGGCGTTCGCTGACCTGCTGGCGGTTGATGTAGATGCTGGTGTTCCAGGCGAACTCGACATAGACGATCGACAGGCCGACCGCCGAGACCGAGCGTACCCGCGTCACCCCCGGCATGCCGTTCATCGCCGTTTCGATGGGGAACGAGATGATCCGCTCGACCTCCTCGGGGGCCAGGCCGTCGGCCTCGGTCATCAGCGTGACGGTCGGCTTGTTGAGGTCGGGGAAGATGTCGACGTTCAGCGAACCCATCGCGAAGAAGCCGTAGGCGACCAGCAACACCGCGGCGACCATCACGAACAGGCGGTTGCGCAGGCTGTAATCGATGAGTTTGGCGAACATCGGCCCGCCTCAGTGGATCTGGCTGAGGAGGTTGGCCCCCTCGATGACGATCCGCCGCCCCTGGCCCAGGCCGGACTGGATCAGCACGTTCTGGCCGTCGATCGGTTCCGAGCGCACCAGGATCGGCTCGAACCGTTCGCCGCCCACCTTCTCCCACACCATGTTCTGGCCGACCTGGTTCCGCACGACGGCCGATTGCGGCAGGATGACGCCGGAGGCGACGTCGGGCGTGCGGATGAACACGGTGACCGGCGCGCCGACCGACAGCGACGAATCGGGCTGATCGATGCGGAAATTGAGCGGAATGGCCTGCTGGCGCAGCTTCGGCCCGCGGCTGATGAAGGTCAGCTCGTACGACCGGCCCGACGAGGTCACCGCCGTGGCGCCGGAGATGCGCTCGATCTGGACGGCGTCGACATAGGCGGCGGCCTCGACCCACAGGCGGTTGGGGTCGATGATCTCGAACAGCACCTCCTGCGACGACACGATCTGGCCGGCCACCACGTTGCTCGACGCGATCAGGCCGTCGGCCGGCGCCTTCAACGCCACCCGCACCATCTCGCGGTCGCCGATCACCAGGGCGATGGCGGCGCGGCGGCGGTGCAGGCTTTCCAGTTCCAGGCGGGCCTGCTCGACGCGGTGCATCACGGCGGGCGAGAGGGCGTCGCGGTTCAATTCCTCAAGCTGCGCCTTGACCGCGTCGATCTCGCTTTCGATCTGCCCCATCTGTTGCGTGATGTTGCCCCGGTCGATCGGGTTGACGACGGGCACCACCGAGGCCAGCAATTCGCCCCGCGCGACGCGGCGGCCGATCGACGGGACGCCGCCCTCGCCGAACATGATGCGGCCGTTCAGGCTGGCCTGGATGCGCCCGCTGGCGGCGGGATCGGGGGCGACGCGGCCGATGATGCGGATCACCCGCGCCGCTTCCTGGATTTTGCTCACCCCGGTGCGCAGATTCAGCATGCGCTGGGTGGGCTTGGGCACGAACACCGCGCCATCGGGCATCCGTCGCGGGCTGTTGGCGGGAACGCCGGTCGATTCGTCGACGCCCACCGGTCCACCCTCGCCATGCGAATGGCCCTTGCCCGACGGGGCGGCCTCGGCGGTCGAGATCAGGGCCAGCGCCAGCAGGGGCGCGATCAGCGCGGCGCGCCGCCGGCCGAACAGGCCCGACACCAGGACGCCCACCGCGCCCGCCACGGCGCCCAAGGCGCCGGTGATCAGCAAGGCGCCCAGGCTGAAGCTGCGCGGCGGCTCGGAGGTGGCGATGGTCAAAGCGGCGCCCAGCAGATCGATGTCGTCGCCCGCCGTGATGGTCATGGTGATGGTGTAGCGGCCCGGCTTGCCGAAGGGCGACGGGGTCAGGGTGTACAGGCCCTCGCCGCTTTCCACCGCCGTGGCGGTGGTCGAGGCGCCCAGCCCGTCCTCGGCGGTGATCTCGATGACCGCCTTGTCGACCGGCGCCGAGGTGACGTAGCGGTCGAGATAAAGCTCGAGCCCACCCGGCGCGTCGACGCCCACGATGTCGAACATCTCGCTGTGCGCCTCGAAGCGCGGCGACAAGGCGCCGGGGGCGGGGCGCGCCGGGATGCCCATCCAGGTCAACTTTTGGTCGGCCATGGCGATCACCAAACCCAACCCGATGCCGCCCGCCACGATCAGCAGCGCGAGCACGACCTTGACGATGGACCAGCCACGCGGGTGCTTCATGTCAGCCTCCCGCGAAGGCGAGGAAGTTGTCGGGCCGCACGCCGTACTCGCCGACGAACGGGAAGCTCAGCTTCAGGATGACCAGCAGCACCGACATGTTGGTGGCGGCCAGCAGGCTGGACATCAGCAGCGTGGCCAGCAGGCTTGGACTGCCGAAGAACAGGGGAAAGGCGATCGCCACCAGCGTTCCGAACACCGCCACCCCCCATAGCAGCGGGCTCATCGAGCCCTGGGCGAGGCGCAGCCGGTTCAGGCGGTTCATCTCGACATCGGCCAGCACGTCCAGGGACTTGGCGAACACCACCGATTCCTTCTCGGTGGTCGGCTCGATCGCCATGTAGGTCGAGACCATGTCGCGAAGGGTGGATTTCACCTCGGGCGAGGACTTGCCGACCTGCATGCGCGGCCATTCGACCTCGGCCACCTTGCGGGCATATTGCCGCAGATTGTCGCGCAACCCGTCGCGCGTCACCTTGGGGAAGGCCAACGCCGTCTGGTCCAGGGTCTCCAGGGCGTTGATCTCGTGGTCGGTATAGGCGCGGACGTCTTCGTATTTCTGGTACACGCCGAACAGCAAAAGGCCCAGAAAGCCGGCATAGACCGACGCGAAGACGGTGTATTTCAGGCCGCCCGCGATGCTGTTCTGGGCCAGTTCGATGGCGGTGTAGCGGGCATAGACCATCGTCGTGCCGATGATCGACGCGGTCATCCCAAGACCCAGCATGAGGAGGGCCGCGAACCACATGGGTCGCTGCGCCAGCCACAGAAAAAAATCCATCACCCGCCCCTAGAAATGGAAGTGTCGGCTCGCCGCCCCAGTCGGCACGCCCCAGTCGTCAGCGCGGCGTCACCCGGTCGGCCACTTCGCGCGACAACCCGTGACGGACCTGATGCTTGCG
>JADGAL010000359.1 GCA_015232025.1 Alphaproteobacteria bacterium | reverse complement strand
CGCGCCAAGGCGCGGCGGGACGCCGTGATCGCGGCATCATGCTCCCCTCGGTCGCCAAGCTCGGCCGCTTTAACCAGAAGGGCGGCAATCTCGGGATCGCCGTCCGGTGTGGCGGATGGCGGAGCCCCTCCCGCCGGGCTCGCCCCAGCCTCCGGCGGGGGCATCCACCAGGGCGGCGCGACCTTCCCCGCGAGCAGGTTCTCGAACACGGCGGCTTCCTCGGCGCGGTTCGCCGCCCGCAGGCGCGCGGCCTCGCGGCGCTGTTCCTCGGCCGAGAAGAAGGCCGCCAGGAAATCGGCGATGGCTTCCAGCGAACTGGCGCCGACATGGAGGAGGCGGGTGCGGTAGAAATGCACCATCAGCCGGTCGGTGACGCGGTAGAGGGTGGCGCGCGAGCGAGTGGCCGGCACGCCGGTCAGGATTTCGTCGGCCAGCAATTCGCGGAACACCTCGGCCACCCGGCTTTGGGATTCGCCCATCGCCGCCGCGACCTCGGTCTGCGATTTCGGCTCGCCGATCCGCAGCAGGGTGTCGAGCACGTCCTGGGCGCGCGGGCTGAGCGAATCGATGCGGTTGCGGTAATAGTCGCTCAGCTCGTCCACCAGCTTGTCAAGCGCCGCCGCCGCCGAGATCGCGTCGCGGGTCTGGAGAACCTCGTAGAGCACCGTGGCGATGCGCGGCGAGCCACCCGCGAACAGCGCGATGGCGCGCGCCTGGGCGCGTTCGTCCTCGCCGAACGGCGGCTCGCCCGCGCTTTGACGCACGCGGTCGAAGAAGGCGAGCCCGTCATCCTCGGTCCAGGGGCGCAGGCGCAATCGGGCGAACGCCTTGAACAGCGGCCGGGAATAGTCGGAATCGGGGGCGCGCGGGGCGGTCGCGACCAGCATCAGGCGCCCGTTCTCGCGGGCCAGCAGGCCGCGCAGCCGCATCTGCGCCGCGTCGTCGCGAAAGGCGGTGGCCAGCAGGTGATCGAAATTCTCGACGATGGCGACCAGGAACCCGCCCGGACAGCGCTCGGCGATCGCCGAGTCGAGGGCCGCCACGCCGAGGTCCCAGGCCTGGTCCTCGGCGCTCCAGCGCACCACCACGTCGGCGGGCGGGCGGCCTTCCAGCAGACGACGGATTTCGTCGAGCAGCAGGAAGGGCTTGCGGATGTTGCGCTGTTCCTCGGGCAGGGTGACCACCAGGAGTCCCGGCCGTCGGCGCAGCTCGATGCCCAGCAGCTTCATCAGGAACGATTTGCCGAAGCCGCGCGGCGCGACGAGTTGCACGTGCTGGATCGGCCGGCTGTCGCGGTTGTTCTCGACGTGGCGCAGCAGATCGGCCAACACGGCCTCGCGGCCGGTGGCGAGGCGTTCGGCGAGATCGTCCGAGAGTTGGGCGGGATTGAAGCGGCGGAGCGGCGACATGGGATCAGGCCGCCACGGGAATTCTGGGCCGCGTCTTCCACCAAGCGCGCACCAGACCATCCGACAGCCGCAGCATCCGGGTGTTCGGATTCCAGTGGATGAACCCGTCCTCGACCAGGATGGCGATCGTGTCCTCGATCTCGTCGGCGAGGTCGGTGGTGACGAAGGCGCGCTCGAAATCGTCGATGCCGATCCCGCCCGGCCGGTCGCCCACCAGCGCGAGCGCCCGCCGCAAGCGGCCCCGCAAGTCGCCGTCGCGACGGCTCAGCCGCTCCGAGAACTGGGCGTGGAAATCGAATTCGATGCCGGGTCGGACCCGCTCCTCGAACACGGTCTCGACCGCCTCGATCGAGGTGACGCGCGCGGCGGACAGTTCGCCGAAGGCGTATTGCATGATGCCCAGGTGGAAATCGGGCATCCGGTCGAGAACGGCATCGACCATTTCAGGCGGCCAGTCGCAACCGGCGCCGGCCATCAAGGCGCGCAGGAAGAGTTCCGCCTCGTCGCGCGGCAAGGGGGGCAGGACCGTCACTTTGGTGTCGGAAAGGTGGTTGGCGTTGATCCCGTGCTGCTTCGCCAATCCCCGCAGGCCGATCGATCCGGTGAAGAACATCGCCACCTGGGGTTGGATGCGCCAATGCCGCAGACCGGCCAGCAGGTCGTTCACGGTTCGCGCGCCATTCGGATTCGACAGCAGCCTTTCACACAGCATCGGCAGTTCGTCGACGCAGATGACCAGCGGCTGGTCCAGCCGCTCGAACTGCTTGGCGATGCTGGCGGCGACCTGGGGAAGGTAGGCGAGAAAGGCCTCGTCGTCCGCCGCCCGCCCCGGCTCGGGCGCGCCCTTCAGGACCGCCAACACCCGCCGCAACGCGCTATCGGCGATGTGGGCCTTGCCCAGGCCCGCGGTGATCCAGTCGCGCAATCCGCCGTCCGGCAGCCCGCCCAGGATGTCCTCGAACAACGCCGACAACGAAGCGAATTGTTGAGCGTCGCTGTGGACCACCACCGCGCGCCCGGCGAGGCGCTCGCGCACGTCGGTCATGACGGTCGACTTGCCGATGCGGCGCAATCCGAAAAGGCTGTAGGAATCACCCCGCGCAAGTCCCGCGACGATGGGCAAGACGATATCCGGGCGGGGCCAGATGTCGGCACCCGAGACCTGCATCCCGAATCGGCTGCGCAGGCGGGTCGGGCGGGGAAAGTCGGGCTCGGACATGACGACCTCCATGTATCTGTCTCGGTAGATATATGATAAAATGGATACACCGTGCGCGCGTTGGCGTCAATCCCGAAATGAACCGGGAGGTTCGGTGGGTTCGCCGGCGGGCCGCCCCGCTGGCGCACACGCCACCGGCGGGATTACTGTGACAAGGATCACGCCGCCTCTGCGATGGCGCGCGGCCAGGGGGGGCGACATGAGCGAATATCAGTACTATGAATTCCAGGCCGTCGACCGGCCGCTTGACGAGACGGCGCGGGGCGCCTTGCGCGCCATCTCGACACGGGCCCGCATCACCGCCACCAGCTTCGTCAACAGCTACGAGTGGGGCGACCTCAAGGCCGACCCCCGCGACCTGCTGAAGCGTCATTTCGACCTGTTCCTCCATATGACCAACTGGGGAAGCCGTCGATTCGCATTGCGCCTGCCAAAACACCTGATGGATCTCGATGCCCTGGACAGCTTCCAACTGGACGACGAGGTGGTCTCCCTCACGGTGGTCGGCGGCCATGTGATCATCGACATCCACCGGGACGAGATCGAAACCGAGGATTGGGACGACGGCGATGGCCGGCTGGCGGCGTTGGCGCCCTTGCGGGCGGACCTTCTGGCCGGCGACCTGCGGCTGTTCGCGCTGTTGTGGTTGATGGGGGTGGAAAACGACTGGACGCGCGACGAGGCCGTCATGCCGGCGCCCGGCCTGGGGCCGCTGTCCGGTCCGTTGGCGGCGCTGGCCGAATTCCTGGACATCGACGACGACCTGCTGAAGGCGGCCGCCGGCTTTGCTCCGGCGGCATCGGAATCGTCTCCGGCCGAGGTCGAAGCCGCCATTCGCGCCCTGAAGGAGGACGAGAAGGTCGCCCTGCTTCGGCGCGTCCATGACGGCGACCCTCATGTCGGGGCCGAGTTGCGCCGCCGCTGCCGGCCGTCGCCGGCCGAGACCGGAACCGCCGGTCCCAG
>JADGAL010000358.1 GCA_015232025.1 Alphaproteobacteria bacterium | reverse complement strand
GGCGCGACGAATCCGCCTGGCACGCTGCGAACCCCGCCATTGCCGCCGGCTTCTGTTCGCTTGAAGAGTTGCGGGTGAAGGCCCGCCGGATCGAACACTTTCCCGCCGAGGTGGCCGACTTCCGCCGGTACCATCTCGGGCAATGGCAGTCGGGCGCCTCGAATCCGTGGCTCGACCTGTCCGTCTACGACGCGGCCGAGCCGATGGCCCCCCATGAAGATCTGATCGGGCGGCCGTGCTATGTGGGCGTCGACCTGTCGAGCGTGGAAGACCTGACCGCAGTGGTTGCCGTGTTCCCCGGTGGCGAGGATGACGCCCGGCGCTATGACGTGCTGGCGACGTTCTTCCTGCCGGAAGAAAACCTCGCCCGGAAGGCCGAGAAGGACCGGGCCGACTATCTGCGCTGGGCGACGGCCGGCCATCTCCGGCTAACCGAGGGCAACGTCGTCGACCACGGCGCGATCATCGCCCATGTCCTCGAACTGGCCGAGCGTCACGCCGTCCAGGACGTGGCGATCGACCGATGGAACTCGACGGCCGTCACCACCGCGTTGCAGGCCGAGGGCATCGCCGTCCAGGCATTCGGCCAAGGCTTCGCCTCGATGGCCGCGCCGGTTCGCGAAATGAAGCGGGCGATCCTCTCCGGCCATTTCCGGCACGGGGGCAATCCGGCTCTCCGGTATTGCTTCAGCAACGTGGTGGCCGAGAAGGATGCCGCGGAGAACGAGAAATTCACGAAGGAGAAGGCGCGCGGGCGCATTGACGGCGCCGTTGCCTCCGCCATGGCGATCGGACGGGCGCTCGCGAACGAGGCCGGCGCCTCCGTCTATGAGACATCCCGGCCCGATGGGGTTCTCTTCGTCTGATTGACCGACAGAAAGGACAGAGCATGCCGAGCATCGATATCCACGACCACCGCCTCACCGACCACGAGCGCCACGTCATGAAGAACGCGGCCGAGCGCCTGGGACTGGAAACCAAGCCGGCCGCGCGCTTGATGAAGCTGCCGCCTGGAACCGTTCTGCCCGACGACCCGTCGACGTGGCCCTCCAAGTGGAACACCGCCAGCGCGGCGGCATTCCCCGACGTTCTGTGACCCAGCAAGCCCGATGAACTTCCCCCCTGCCGGCGGGGTGGTGCGCTCTTTCAGGACCACGGCCGGAGACGCCTAAGTCGTGAGCGCGCCCCATCACAGAAACCCCGAAAGCCGGCCGCCCCTCGAAGCGGGGGGGCGGCCGGTATCCAGTAGCCAGAACGAGACGGCCCCCTAAGCGGCTTACATATTCAGCTCAATATTTTCTAATGAGTCAACTATTCGAGTTGCTGCTCCAGATATTGACAAGTCTATCACAGATGTGTTGTTTATAGACACAGACGCCAAATCATTCAGTTGTGCACTGATTTTCCTCAGCAAAATGATTATTTGATCACCTTGCTCGCTCGTCAAACCGTTATCTTTCATCTCGATCACCTTCGTAAGTTTTCGTTGCGCGTCTCAGCCGCACCCCAGCCCCACCCCCATTCTCGGGAATGAACTCGACGCCGGCCGTTTCGAGGGCAGCCCGTATCGCGTCCAAGGTCCTGGGGTGAGGAGAGGACTTGCTCCCTTCGAAGTCCGCAAGCGTCTTGCGGGCGACCTTAGCGAGATTCGCCAATTCCTCTTGCTGCATACCGATCAACGCTCGGGCGGCCCGGCATTGGCTGGGGGTAAACGTTACATCATGCATATGTCTATACCGCATGTGTTGACTATACAGGGCGAGTCGAACTATACAGGAGGTGTACCTTCACCACAATGGGGAAACCCCGATGACCATCACCCATGGAAAGACCTTGGCCGGCGCCGCCGTGCCACCGGCCGATATCGTCGCCCCTACCGACGCCAACGCCCCCGAAGCCGATCCGCACCTAGCCTGGTGGGAAGAGAGGTGCCGGTTACTCAGGGAAGCGGAAGCCTTGGAGGAAGCCATGATGGAAGCCTTTAGGGCAATACCCGAATCCATCCGGGAACCGCTCAAACTGATCGCACCCGCCGAATTCGACCTCTTGGAGCGTGGAAAGCCGTGGCCTACGACGCCCAACAGCTTGCGCAGAGGTGCGAAGCTCCCGCTCAACCTCATGCTGGCTTCTGCGGTGGCGGATTGCGCACCAGCCGATCAGATCGCTGAAATCGAGGCGGCTTTAGCCGCCCGTGCGGAACGCGTCAATTCCATCATCCACGAATGGGAAGAGCGCGAGGCGGCACGCAAGCACGCGCTCGACATCGCTTCGGCGGACTATGCGCGGCTGTCGGACGCCGAAAGGGACGCCTCGGATCGCGTCTTCCGAATGGACGAGATGATCGCCAAGACGAAGGCCCGCACCCTCCCCGGCTTGGCCGTCCAAGCGAACGCCGTGCGGCTGGTCGTCGAGGCCGCCCTTGATGACGGCGAACTCGATTACGTCACGACCCTGATTGAAACCGTCGAGGAAATCGTCGCGCGTGGGGACTTGCAGTCATAAGGGACTTCCTCCGTGGCGTCCCCCTCACGATCCCGATGGCGCTGCTGTAACCGCTGATCGCCCTCACCATCGCCCCGCCGGAGTCCGTTGGCGGGGCGTCTTTTTTAGCCAACCCAAGATGGGCGCGTGTCCGGCGGCTCGGCGAGGTTCGTCACCGTTCGCTCAAATCCGAATTGAAGGTATGGAAACGGGTATGGAACGCCCAGGCTTGCCGAAGAAATCCTGTGCAATTTCAATAGCTTAAAGAGAAAGATGGCGGAGGGAGAGGGATTCGAACCCTCGGTGCAGGTTGACCCTGCACGACGGTTTAGCAAACCGCTGGTTTCAGCCACTCACCCATCCCTCCGCGGGACGTCGCGGCCCGCTTGAGGCCGCCGTGCTGAGGAGGTGTTTCTACAGAATGGCCCCGCTCTCGTCAATGGCCGTTTCAGCCGGGAACCGCCATTCCGCGCTGAACCGCCGGGCGGGCCGAGATGGCTTGGAACCAGCGGGCCACGTTGGGCAGTTCGGCGAGGTCGATGGCCTGCCAGTCGTGGCGCGCCACCCAGGGGTAGATGGCGATGTCGGCGATGCCGTAGTCCTCGCCGGCGACATACGCGACCTCGGCCAGGCGGCGGTCGAGCACGCCGTACAGGCGTCTCGTCTCGTTGCCGTAGCGCTCGATGGCGTAGGGGATCGGCTCGGGCGCGTAGCGGCGGAAATGGTGGTTCTGGCCGAACATCGGCCCCACTCCGCCCATCTGCCACATCAGCCATTGCAGCGCCTCCCAGCGCTGGCGCGAGCCGGCGGGGGGCAGCAATTGGCCGGTCTTCTCGGCGAGATAGATCAGGATGGCGCCCGATTCGAACAGGGCGATGGGCCGGCCGTCGGGGCCGTCGGGGTCGCCGATCGCGGGGATCTTGCCGTTGGGATTGACCGCCAAATAGTCGGGCGCGAACTGCTCGCCCTTGGTGATGTCGACCGAATGCGCCCGGTAGGGCAGGCCGACCTCCTCGAGCATCACCGAGACCTTCTTGCCGTTGGGCGTTCCGAAGGTGTGCAGGTCGATCATCCGAGGCCCTCCGCTGCGTTCTACCCCAGGCGGCTTTTCAGAATGTCGTTGA
>JADGAL010000357.1 GCA_015232025.1 Alphaproteobacteria bacterium | reverse complement strand
TTCAGCGGACGATCGTACAAATCACGGTACAGACTTCTCGCGGCGAACGAAGGAAGTCAGGTCAGATTTTGACCGATATCGAACGTGATGTGGATGCCGCGACAGGAGAACTGGTCTGGAGGTTCAGTCGGACGTTCCGCGAAATCGTAAAAAATTCGACCCACTGGGCGTCCATCTCGGCGCGAGCCGTGATGGAAATGGAATGCAAATATAGCCCGTGGCTGTATCAACTTTGCGCTTTGCATGCCGGACGACGTCAAGTGACGCGCGACTGGCCACTTGCGGTCCTGCGCGAGCGGCTCGGGGCGTCCGCGCCCTCAATGCAGCGCTGGCAGGACTTCAAACGATACGCGCTCGAACCAGCGGTTGCCGAGGTCAATCACCTGACGGGGATCGCCGTGACTTGGGCGCCGGTGAAGATAGGGCGCGAGGTGGTCGCCGTCCGCCTCGCCTGTTCCCGCAAGCAGCCTCCTGAGATCGCCGCCGCCGCCGCCGAGATCAACCGCCCCCGAGTGGGTCGCCGGGCTCGGCGGGCGGGAACCGTCGAACAGATCGCATCAGAGCAGGGCGCGCGTCGACGCGCCATCGCCGAGGAGCTGGCCGCGCTCCCGCCATTTCCGCCCCGAAGCGATGACTGACTTTTCAATAGCTTGCGGCCTTTTCGCGGAGCGGTCGGGAGTGGCCTTGTCAGCGAGCTGGTGACGGCGGATCTTCAGAGGATCACTACACGGCAAGGGAGGCGACTGAGATGGCATCGCTCTACGAGCGCGACTTCCACGCCTGGGCCAACGAGCAGGCGGCCCTGTTGCGCGCCGGCCGGCTGGCGTCGGCCGACATCGAACACATTGCCGAGGAAATCGAGAGCATGGGCAAGACCGAGAAGCGCGAACTGGTGAACCGCCTCGCCGTCCTGCTGATGCACCTCCTGAAATGGCAGTTCCAGCCGATCCGGCGCGGTTCGTCATGGGAACGCACCATCCTCGAGCAACGAATTCGCCTTGAAAGCCACATGGCTGACAATCCGAGCCTCAGGGCGAAGCTGGGCGATGCCATCGCGGAAGCCTACCGGCTGGCCCTCATCGGCGCGGCCGATGAGACAGCCCTGCCCAGGGCGACGTTCCCCTCTTCGTGCCCGTGGTCGTTCGAGAAGGTCATGGATGAAGCCTTCTGGCCGGAATCGTCGTCGTGAACCACCTGCCACTATTTCCGCCACGAAGCGATGAACGACGATCCAGAAACAAACCTGTTCGCAGCCAAGAAAATTCATGAGGCTTGGCTTGCCTTTCAGGAAGCCGAAGCAAGCACAGATGCGGACGTGAGGGACGAGGCATTTGGCCGCGCCTTCAATGCGTTGGCCGGTTTGACTTCAAGCCAGCTTGATTTGGCCGAACGGCTGATGCCTGAGTTTATCGAGGACATTCAGGACTTCCGGAACTCGGACAGGAAGGACTAACGCCCCCACCCGCTGTCCCTGTCGCGCTCGGCCGCCTTCTGCCAGGCCGCATGCGCTTGCGGATCCCGAGCCTTGAACTCGGCCACGAGCGCAGCCTTCGCCACGCGAGGGTGCTTGTCTAGCACTGCCTCTCGACGTTCCCGCTCGGCGTCGTCGATCCCATCCCAATCGTACCGGAGCTTGCCCGGCAAGCCGGGCTGCACGTAGGCGACGCTCTTGACCAGGCGCCCGATCTCCTCGCGCTCGGCCGTTGCCCGCTCTGCGGCCTCGCGGCGCTCCTGGGCGGCCTGCTCGGCACGGAGGGCCTCATCCTGCCGGCGCCGTTCCTCGGCCGCCCTGGCGGCCGCCCAGACCCGCTCTCCGGCCTCCCGCTCCGCCTGAATCGCCTCCCCGAACAGCTTCTCTTGCCGGTCACCCAGGGCGTCCACCCACTTTCGGGCCTTCCGGTCCCACAGTCCCCATGTCTCCGCGCCGTCCTGTGCCCTTGTGCATCCGACCTCGAAGCGCTCCCGCACCCTCCTGTCCTGCCAATCGTCGTACAGCCGCCTCGTCACCGCCGCGGCGGTGGCGGCGGCCTCGCGGACGCGGCCACCTTCTCGCCCAGATCGTCCAGCTTCTGCTCCATGTGCTGTGCCCACTTGCCCACCACGACGGCCGCTTCGCCGGCCGCCCCCAGCCTCTCCCCGAGCTGCGTCGCCATCCCCGCCGCCTGGATGCTCTGCCAGGCGCTCAACCCCAGCATCGCGGCGCTGATCGTCAGCACCGCCGCCATGAGCCAGCCCACCTGCCTCGAGGATCGCGATGACGTCTCGAGCGACTTGGCGGCCGCCACCAACTCGGAGCTGGCTCGAGTCAGAGCCGTGGCGGTCATCTGCTGCTCGGCCACCCAGGCCGCGATCTCGCCCGCCGCCGCCGGCATCGATGTCTGCTGTTGCTGGGCGACCCTCTGCACCAGGTCGACGATCTCGGCCTGGGCTTCCTGGATTTGTTTGTGTGTGGACATGCCGTAGTGCCTCCCTGGCCGCGTTGATGGTCACGACGCGGGCGTTGATCTCCCCTCTCGTGCCCTGGTCGATCTCGGGGTACCGGACCTCGCGGCCGTTGACCTGGCGCACCTGTGGGGCCGGCCGGAGGCCCCTAGCCTCCATGGCGACGGACGCCACCCCCTCATGGATTGTTGGCACACGATCGACGCCCTGGTCGGCGAGGCTGCGCCGGTCGATCCGCGCGTCGATGCCGGCGCGCGCCAGGTGCTCGTTCGCGACCGTCTCCCAGAGCTCGCGGAGGCGGTCGGTGCTGCCCTTCTCGCTCAGCTTGGCCACCCGCCGCCCGGTCTGCGGATCCTTGTCGCGGATGACCAGGTGTGCGTGCGGATTGTTGGCGTCGCGGTCGCGGTCATGCAGGCCCGCGAGCCACGACGCCCGCCCCTGGGTGGCGCGCTCGGCGAAGTCGCGGACCAGCTCCGCGCGCTGCGCCTGGTCGAGTTCAAGCGGCAGGGCGATCATCACCTTGTCGAGGACGCGGCCGTTCTTCCGCTCGGCCAACTCCTGTGCCTCCATCCAAGCCCGCGCCTCGGCGCGGGTGGTTGGCATGCGCTCCCCGAGCACCTCGCGAGCGGCAGCCCCGCGGGTGATGTATGCGACGTGCGCGCCCGCCGTTCCGGCAGCGTGCGTAGACCGGCCGATGGTGTGATGACTGAGCGAGTAGATCGCCACGCCGCTGGTGTCTCCTGGGGGGTGTTGGGGTGCCCCCGACCGCACGGGTTTGCGCAGCAAACCCATAAGTGCGCCCTCCTCACCCTATCGGGTTCGGACCCTGGGGGCAAGCCCCAGGGCTGCGGGGGGCAGCGCGCTACAGGATGACTGCGCCAGTCAGTTACACGGCGAGTGTGACAGATAGCGCCGTTACGCCTTGGCGGCTTGACCAATGCGGGGTTTAAATGATACAAAGTGACTGCGACAGTCATTCACACAAAGAGAGGGACAGTCATGCAATTCAGGAGTGTGAGAGGCGTGGTCCAGGTGGTGGCCTATAACGGCTATGACAAGGCCCGCCGCCGGGCCAAGGTCAAACTGCTCGGCAGCTTTGACCGTCACACATTCGAAATGACAGACACATTGAAGAAGAATGTGACCGTCGAACAGATGGAAGAGAT
>JADGAL010000356.1 GCA_015232025.1 Alphaproteobacteria bacterium | reverse complement strand
TATTGGCGCGGAACGAGGCGACATCGGCCAGCAGGGCGTCATGTTGCTGCTTGTGCGCGTCGAACCGGCGGAAGCCGATGTTGCGCATGATGTTCTCCTCGTGGCGGAAGTGATCGCGCACATGGACGGTGAACCGATCGAACGCCTCCAGCTTTTCGGCGACCGGCGTCTCGCCGCGCAGCAGTTCCATCAGGGCCAGGAACTCGGTGGTCATCCCCTGGTGTTGCTGATCGATCGACACGATGTCGACGCTGTATTCGTCTCGCCATCTGATTTCCGCCATGCCGGCACCTTCCCAATCGGCGGCAACGCTATGGTGGCATCATGTCAGTCGACGTAGCGTTCCGCAATCAGCAGGACCAAGGCTTCGTCGAGTGGTTCGGGAAAGCTGATGTGCAGACCGGCCGGCGAGTTGCCCAGCAGCAGCGCGGGAACGCGGTGACCGGGAAACACCAGCTCGATTCTGTGGGTGGGGATCTCTTTGGGCGTCACCCGCGGCGCGAACAACGCGCCGCCCGAGCTGATGTCGCGCAACGAGCCGGCGAAGGCGCCCTCGGCGCTGTCGAGCACGACCACGACGCGCTTGCGGCTGGGGTGTCGGTTATGGCGGCGGCGCTCGGCGCCTTTGGAGCTGGCGGTCACGGCATTCCCGGATGAATTGGGGGACGGGAGCCGCCACTATAGATCAGCGTGCGTGGTCGCGCCAGTATCACCGCAGGCCGTCGCCAAGGCCGACCAGCGGTTGGAATCGAAGCCGATATTGGCGGGCAGCGCGGTCATGCGCCAGCCATGGCGGGTCAGCAGGGCGCCCAGTTCGTCGCGGTCCCAGGTGGCCAGCCCGATGTCGCGGCGCAGCCGTCGATAATCCGAGGTCAGCGTGCGAACCAAACCGGCCACCGCCCCCATCAGGAATCCATTGGCCGCCGCGAATCCCAGCAGGGCGCCGACGTCGCGCGTCACCGAGCCGCCGCGCGGCACGATGTCGGTCAGCACCAGAACGCCACCGGGCCGGACCAGTTGGCGCAGGTGCCCAAGCAGGGTGGGCAACGAGTCGCGGGGCACGTATTGCAGGACCGAGGCGAGCAGCGCCACGTCGCACCCGCCGGTTTCGAGCGCGGCGAGCTTGGCCTCGTCGAGCACGACGATGCCGGAGTCGTTCCGATGCCGCTCGGCCAACGCGGCGCGGCGCCGCTCGGCCACGTCCCAAAGCAGCACGCGCCCCCCGCGCGCCGCGAGGTCCCGCGCGATCAACGCGTCGCCGCAGCCCCAATCGAGCAATGTGAACGACCCGCCGGGCAGGTGCGGCGACAAGCCTTCGAGCAGGACGCGCCGATAGGCGTCAAGCTGGCGCCGCTCGTTGTAGACCGGGGTGTCGCTGTTCCAGTATTCGGCCCAGTCCATCACGGCGTCGCCTTTGGGAAGGTGGTGACGCGACTATGCCGCTCGACGAGGGATTGGGCAAGGTCCGCAGAGCCGCTAGTCCCGCCGGGAGCGCCGCCTAGTCTTGGGGCGATCCGCCACACGATAGGCGGTCGCTCCATATGGCGCGCCCCCTCAAGCGTCCTTGGCTACCTCGATGATCTGCTGCAGGATAGCCTCGCTGTCCCGGATGAAATCGTTGTCGAGGACGACGTTGAAGGCGCCGCGCCGCTGGTTGGGCACCAGATTGGCGGCGTCAAAAAGCTCCTGCGCCTTCCCATTCTGGCTCTCCGCGATGCGGAACCCAACCTGGGTCTTGCGCCCGCTGCGCCGCTTGATCCAGACGTAGTTTTTCCGGCTGCCGATGGCGATGTAGCTGCGGACATAGCTCAAGGTCGCATTGGCATCGACCCGCCGGGCAATCGCCAAGAGCGCGTCGGCGGCGGCGAGAGTCCAGCTTGCCGACGCCGACCAGTAATCCCGATTGCATTCCTGCGTCTCGATGGAGGTGCCGTCGTCGATCTCCTCGAAGGTGTCGAGCACCTTGGAGAACCACAGGAATCGCTGGCCGCCCGCTTCCAGCAATGCCGCCTGGATGGCGATGATCGGGACGCTGTGGCTCAGCAGGTGGATAACGTTGAAGAAGCGCCGGTTGATGTGTTCGGCGACGAGCACGGCGTAATGCTGCCGCTGGGGCCAGCGCCGCTTCTCGTTGTCCCAATATTCGATGGTTCTGATGATGTGGGTCTCGTCCGTCTCACCCAACATCACCTCGACCTCGAACATAGTGTCGTCCTCTGGGTCCTTCAGCAGGATGTCGAGACGGCCGCCGCTGCCCTGGCGCCGCTCCTTGTCCAGGGCGATCAGGTCGCCCAGGCCGAGGCAGGCCGGATTTTCGAAAATCCGCCGTTGCAGGCAGGACTCGTCAAAACCGGCTTCGCGGAATGAGACACTTGCGGCAAGAGCGATTTCGGCGGGCATCGTTGTTCCCCTGATTTCGTGGGCAAGGCCTAAGCAACCTACAGGCGCAAGCGCCCAAGTGGAAGGGCCACACCGCGGCCACCGATTCACCGCGGGGGGGAACGTCCTGTTGTTCCCGCCCGGTGGTGGGTTCGATTTCCTTCATCGAACAGGGGAGATGGGGCAGAAAAGGGGAGGGAACTCGCGAGAATAGGGTGGTGCCGGTTACAGGATTCGAACCCGTGACCCCCTGATTACAAATCAGGTGCTCTACCAGCTGAGCTAAACCGGCATTCGGTGGCGAACGTAGCGCCGCGCCGCGGGTTCGGCAAGGTCGTGGTTCACCGCGCCAGCTCGTACAGCGCCACCGCCGCCGCGTTCGAGACGTTGAGGCTTTCGACCGCCGTGGTCTGCGGCAGGCGGACCAGCAGATCGCACGAGTCGCGGGTCAGGCGGCGCAAGCCTTCGCCCTCCGAGCCCAGCACCAGGGCGACGCGGCCCGACAGCTTCGCCTCGGCCAGCGTGACGGGGGCGTCGGCGGCCAAGCCGGCGACCCAGAAGCCCATCCGCTTGAGGTCTTCGATGGCGCGCGCCAGGTTGGGCTCGCGGACCAGCGGCATGCGCTCCAGGGCGCCAGAGGCGGCCTTGGCCAGGGTGCCGGTCTCCTCGGGGCTGTGGCGGTCCTGGACCACCACGGCCAGCGCGCCGAAGGCGGCCGCCGAGCGCAGGATGGCGCCGACATTGTGCGGATCGGTCACCTGGTCGAGCACCAGGATCGCGCCGGCTTCACGGCCCTCGGCGCGCCGGGCGACGTCCTCCAGCGTGGCGGGGGCCAGCGGGTCGACCAGCAGCGCCACGCCCTGGTGCACGGCGCCGGGCGGCAGTTGCCGATCGATGTCCTCGCGCGCCACCGACTCGGGCTCGGGAATGGGGTGTTCGGTGCGCAACCGCCGCAGATCGGCTTCCAGTCCGCGCAGGGCGTCGGCGGTGGCCAGCAGACGGTGGTGGCGGCGCTCGGGATTGGCCAGGGCCGCCAGCACCGCATGGGTGCCGAACAGCCAAAGACCGGGAACGGGAGGGCGTCGCGGCGCCTGCGGACGGCGGGGGCCGTCGGGCCGGCGGGATGATGGATCGGGACGGCGGGGCATGGCGATCTCGGGCTGGGTGTGAGGGGCCGGGCATAGCGCGCTCTTTTCAGATTGACAAGTCCCGTCAAATCCTCATAGTGCGTTCTCCCGTCGCACCGGCA
>JADGAL010000355.1 GCA_015232025.1 Alphaproteobacteria bacterium | reverse complement strand
AGGCTGGAAGTGGGGCTATACCCTGCGCGGCGAGGGCGGCGACATCCTTTCGACCTTCGAGACCAACGCGCTCGAAGACGGCTGGTTCGAGACTCCCGCCGCCGCGCTGGCCAGCGCCCGCGCCCAGGGGCCGTTCGAATTCACCCTGGACGAGGCCGCCACCATCGCCTTCACCTATGACGACAGCAACTTCGCCGACAACCGCGGCGGCATTTCGCTGGACTTCCAGTTGCTGAACGGCGGCGGACCCGGCGTTCCCGAGCCGGCCGGCATGGCTCTGCTGGGCGCCGGGCTGCTGTTGCTGGGGGCCGGCCGCCGGAGTCTCCGCAAGATTTGACCAAAGGCGTCTCATTCATGGCATGGTGGTCGCCGTCCTTTTGTTTGGAGACGACGGCATGACCAGTATCCTCATAGGCCGCCGAGCCTTCCTCGCAGCGCTCGGCGGCGGTCTTTTGTTCCTCGCCTCACCCGCCGCCGCGGCCGAAATGACGGTGTGGAAGTCGCCCAGTTGCGGCTGCTGCGGCGCCTGGGTCGAGCATATCCGGGCCGCCGGCTTCAAGGTGGTGGTCCGCGACGTCGAGGACGTCACCCCGATCAAGCGGGCCAACGGGGTGACGCCCGAACTGGCGTCGTGCCACACCGCGGTGATCGACGGCTATGTCGTCGAGGGCCACGTCCCCGCCGATTCGCTCAAACGCCTGCTGGCCAAGCGGCCCGCCGTCAAAGGCATCGCGGTGCCCGGCATGCCGATGGGCTCGCCCGGAATGGAAGGCCCCGGCAAGGACGCCTACGAGGTCGTGGTGTTCGACGACGAGGGCCGCGCCACCCTGTGGGAGAAGCGTTAGCCCCTGTCGGAAGCGCCAGCCGCGACGCCTCCCCCCCTTCCCGGAAGTCATGAAGTTGGCTACACTAACCCAGAGGTATGGGGCGACCGCCCGCATTTGGGGATGTCTCTGGGTTTGTTCGCTCGTGGCGCCGACCAGCGGTTGGAAGCCAAAGCCTCGCCACAATCTGTTCCGGAGGGGGATAAATGGGTTTCCAACGCAAATCCGCGGTGACATTGGTCACCTGCCTGCTCGTGGCGTTCGCGGGGACGGCCGGGCTGACCAGCCGCCTGTTCATCGAGAACACCGAAAAGGCCGAAACCAGCCAATATGAGCTGGTCAAGAAGATCGTCGAGTTCAACATCTCGGGCCTTGAGACCCGTGCCCTGGCGCGCGCCGAGCTGGTGGCCAGCATGCCCGCCGTCAAGACGATGTTCGCCGCCCGCGACCGCGACGCCATGGCCAGCGGGTTGAAGGAGATGTTCACGATCCAGAAGGAGAAGTTCGGCGTCGATCAGGCGCAGTTCCATGTCCCGCCCGGCACCTCGTTCCTGCGCCTGCACAATCCCACCCAGTTCGGCGACGATCTGTCGGCGACCCGCCCCATCGTCATGGCGGTGCTGGGCGACTTCGTGGCGCGCAAGGGCATGTCGATCTCGCGCTCGGGTCCCGGCGTGTTCGGCGTGTCGCCGGTGTTCGGCCATGACGGCAAGCCGATCGGCTCGTTCGAGATCGGCGGCGATTTCGGCCCGGTGCTGGACGGCGTCAAGCGCGCCTACGGGCTCGAACTGGTGATGTTCATGGACGAGGAGCGGCTGAAGGCCGCCGCCCCCAACCTGAAGGACGTCTACACCGAGCGCAACCGCATGGGCCGCTTCGTCAAGTACAAGTCCACCAACTGGGACCTGATGCAAAATCTGGTGACCGACGCCGAACTGTCGTCGCCGGCCATCGAGAACGAGCCCTTCACCCGCGAATTCCAGGGCACGCCCTATGGCGTGGTGGCGGTGCCGCTGCGCAATCCGGCCGGCGATCTGCTGGGCATGATCATCGCGGCCAAGGATTTCAGCCCCACCCGCGCCACGCTGGGCCAGTCCATGACTTGGCTGGCGGTTTACGCGGTGTTCGCCTTCGTGCTGATGGCCGGCGTGGTGATCGTCATCCTGCGCGGCGCCGTGGCCCGTCCGCTGGCGATCCTCAATCAGCGCTTCGCCGCCCTGGTGGCGGGCGGCCCGGCCGAGCCGATCGAGGACACCGACGGCTTCTATGGCGAGATCGGCGATCTGGCCGAGCATTACGAGCGGCTGCGCGGCCGCGCCGACAGCCAGCAGCGCCAGCGCGCGCGGGAAGGTGCGCTGTGATGCGCCTGTTGATGCTGGGGCTGCTGCTGCTGTTGCCCGCCTTCGACGCGGCGGCGCAGGACAACCCCGCCCAACTGCCGTGGGGCCGCGGCTTCCCGGTGATGGTTCGCGCGGGCATCGCCTTCGTCGATCTCAAGGGCATCGACGAGAACGAGGGCACCTTCACCGCCACCGTCGACGTCAGGCTGCGTTGGCGCGACCTGCGGCGCAAGTTCCCCGCCAGCGAGGCGGGGGCCAACGGCTATATGGACTTCTGGGACGACGCGGCCGAGCGGAAGCTGACCGAGATCTGGCACCCGCACGCGACGCTGGCCAATCTGGTGGGCGAACCCGAATACCAGAAGCGCACGCTCCGCATCGCGCCCGACGGGCAGGTGGAAATCCTGCAGCGGACCACCGGCACCTTCACCGCCGACTTCCCGCTGGACAAGTTCCCCTTCGACCGGCAGAAGCTGGCGGTGCGGATGGTCTCGCGCCTGGAATCGACCCAGAAGGTCGCGTTCGACTATCGCCAGGACGAGGTCGAGTTCAGCAACACCCGCTATTTCACCGAGATCGACGGCTGGGAAATGGGGCTGGTCGAGTTGAGCCAAGCCCCGGTGCCGGCGTGGCGCGGCGACAAGAACACGGGCATGGAGGCGGCGCTGGTGATCCAGCGCGACCAGCCCAGCCTGGTCGCCACCATCTTCGTGCCGCTGATGGCGTCGCTGCTGATCCCGCTGCTGACGGTATGGCTCAACAAGGCCGAGAATGGCGAATTCGCCGTCGACGGCTTCGAGTTGACCAACATCAGCATCGGCGGCCTGTTCGCCGTGGTCGGTCTGAACTTCACCATCAATTCCACCTACGTCAACCTGGCGACCGGCGACAATCCGGTGATGCGACTGTTCGCGCTGAACTATTTCCTGCTTGGCCTGACCATCGCCATCGGCATGCTGCTGTACCGCTTTCACGTGGTGAAATTGATTTGGGGTCCGCATATCCAGGACGAACTGTTCGTCTATCTGAACTGGGCGCTGCCGGTGATGACCTTCGGCGCCGCCGGCTCGATGATCGCGCTGGCCGTCTTCTGATCCACTGTTCCGGGCGATCGGTCCTCTCCGATCGCCCGGCGGGGTCTCTTCACGCGGCGCGGACGGAGGCCAGGGCGCGCTGCACCACCGCCCGCAAGGCTTCGGCCTCGACGGGTTTATGAAGCAGGGTGCAACCCGACGCGGCGGCCTCGCGCAGCCGTTCGGGCGCGGTGTCTCCGGTGACGATGATGCCGGGCAGCGCCCGATGGGCGGATTCGCGGATCGATTCGATCGCCTCGGCGCCGGTCCGGCCGTCACGCAGGCGGAAATCGGCGATCACCAGATTGGGCGCGCGGTTCAGCGCCCGCAAGCCGGCCAGCGCCTCGTCGATGGTCTCGGCGGCGACCACCTCGCAGCCCCAGCTTTCCAGCACCATGCGCAT
>JADGAL010000354.1 GCA_015232025.1 Alphaproteobacteria bacterium | reverse complement strand
CAGCGGCGTCTCTGATCGGCGGTAGGTCGCGGCGTTGCCGATCAGCGCCGCGAACAGATCGACGGCGCGCTTGCGGTCGAGCCCCACCCAGGGCAGGTCGTCGCACGCCACCGTCACTTGGGCGCGCGGCACGCGGTCGCCCAAACACCGCAGCGCCTCGACCACCGCCGGGGCGATCAGGCATCGGGCCTCGGGGGGCGGCGCGCGGTCCAGCGCGACGTAGAGTTGGACATCGCGCAGCAGCGAGCGCAGCCGCTCGGCGCCGGTCAGGATGTAGTCGAGCGATTGCAGCGCCTCGGGCGAATCGATCTTTCCCACCTGGCCGCGCAGCCGCTGGCCGAAGGCGTGCTGCAGCCGCACCGGCTCTTGCAGGTGATGGGCGAGGATGTCGGTGAACTGGCCCATATCCTCGTTGCGCCGCTCGAGATCGCCGCGGGCCTGTTCCAGCTCGACCTCGCGCGCCCGCAGGCGGCGCTCGGTCGCCTGTTGGCGCATGCTTTGCCATTGCAGCAGGATCGTGCCGGCCAGGATCAGCGCGGTGCCGCCCCACCCCGCCGCCAGGAACAGCCGATGCTCGTAAAGATGGGCGCCGCGCAAGCTTTCCTCGGGCCGGGTGGCCATCACGACCAACCCGTAATCATCGAGGCGGCGGAAGGCGCGGATGCGCGGTATGGCGTCGATGGGGCCCGTCCCCCGCACAAAGCCTTCCTGCCGCTCCCACAACTGGGGGAAGAACGAGGCTTCGGTGTAAGACTGGCCGACCGTGCGATCGGTCCCCGAAGCGCGCGCCCGCACGATGCCGTCGCGGCCCAGCACCACGATGGTGGACTCCGGTCCCAGTTCGATCTGGCTGTGGATGTCGGCGATGTAATTGGGGTCGAGCGACACCACCACCACCCCGCCGAACGAGCCATCGGGTTGGTTGAGGCGTCGCGCCAATTGGATCGACCACTTGCCCGAGGCGCGCCCCAGCACCGGCTTGCCGACCCACAAGGCGCCGGAGTCGGCATCCTTGTGGATGCGGAAATGCTCGCGGTCGGAAAGGTCGATCGGCGGTCCCGGTGGCATTGGCGCGGTCGAGGCGGCCAGCCGGCCATCGCCGCCGATGATGCCGGCCTGCACCGTCAAGCCCCGCAGGATCGGGCTGATCGCCACTTGGTTGACCAAATCGAAATGCGCGGGATCGTGTTCCCATACCGCCTTGAGGTGCACCACCACCTGATCCAGGCCGCGCACCACGCTGCGCGTATGCGCCTCGAGCAGGCGCACGTAATTGGACATTTCAAGCCGAAAGCCCGCGTCGCGCAACTTTTCCAGGCGCGCATCCTGATCAACGACGCCAAGCCAGAGAAGCGCGAGCAGCACCGCGCCGAAACCGGGAACCGAGTATCGGTGAAGGAACGGCTTGGCGGACATCTTCTCGGGCTTTGGGTGGGGCTACCCGATCCTTATACACCCAGAGCCACACCGCCCCCCATGCTTTGTGCGCAGGTCAAGCCGCGACTATACCAAAGCATCAGCCTTTGAACATCGCCTCGGCGCGGCGCCGAAGCTCGTCCGGCGGCACGTCTTCCGTGTGGGTGGCGTCACCATGGTCGCCGCGTCACGGATGACGAGGTAGGGCGTGACGTTTTGGTGGCCGGGCGGAATGGGGGAAATCGCGCCACTCATGATCCGTCTCCTCGCGACAGGCGGTCGATCTTCGCCGCCATGATGAAGTCGTTCTCGTGCAGCCCGCCGATCTTGTGGGTGAACAGGGTCACCGACGCATAGCCCCAGCCGAAACAGATGTCGGGATGGTGGCCGGCCGACTCGGCCAGGGCGCCGACCCGGTCGACGAAGGACAGCGCCTCGGCGAAATTCTTGAAGCGCAGATCGCGAACCAGGCGCGTGCCCGCCTCGCGCAGTTCCCATTCGGGGATGTCGCGGGCGAACACGGCGGCTTCGTCGGGGCCCAGCGGCTCGACGCCGCCTCGGCAGGGGGTGCAGGTCTTTTCGTGCAACGCCATTCGCTTCGTCCTCCGGAAGTTTCACCAAAGGAGATGGCGCGCCAACCGCCCAGATCAACATTGGCCGAACGGGAACCGCGAGCGCCCCGATCACCGCCGCGCATTCGGCCAACGCGCGGCGGCTGATGCCCGGAGATTCTTTCATCGAAGACCCTTCCCGTTTGACCGCCGAATCTCACTTTGACTCATATTGGGAGGACGCATGATCGGCACGAGGCGGGCACGGAAAACCGACGCGGCGGCGATCGCCACGATCGAGGTCGAGACGTGGCGGGCGGCCTATGCCGGCATGCTGGCCAACGCCACGCTGGTCGGCATGTCGGCCGAGCGCAAGGCTCATCAATGGGCCGGCGCGCTGCGCCATCGCCAAACCGGCGTCTGGGTGTGGGAGGACGACGGGTTGGGCCTGCAAGGCTTCGGCCATTGCGGTCGCCAGCGCTTGCGCGCCCTGCCCTTCGAGGGCGAGGTCACCATGCTGTACGTGCTGCCCGACGCGCAGGGGCGCGGCATCGGCCGCAGGCTTTTGCTGACCATGTTCGCCGACCTGCTGCGCCGAGGCATGCCAAGCGCCCTGGTCTGGGTGCTGGCCGCCAATCCGTCGCGCTTCTTCTATCAACGCCTGGGTGGGCGCCTGGCCCTGCGCCGCCCGATCACCGTCGACGGCAACCCGGTCGAGGTGCTGGGCTACGCCTGGGCCGATCTGGCGGCGACGCTGACCCGAACCGGCGGAGGGCGCGGGTGACGTGCCCTTACTGATCGCCGAAGCTGACCGAACGGGTATCGTCCTGGACGAATCCACCCTGCATCTTCAGGAAGGCCTCGGCGGTCAGCACGGCGTCGAGCAGCGCGCCGTGATGGTCGAAGCGGCTGGAGCGGTCGATCCACAGACGGTCGCACAGCACGTCCAGCGAGCCCGGCGCGCCGGGGAAGAAGCTGCGCGACAGTTGCTGCGTGCAGACGAAGTCGTTCTCCGAGAAGATCGACTCGTCGAAGGCGCAGCGGCCGACCCGCGCATATTCGAAGTTCAGGAAATCGATCTCGTTCGAGGCGCTGTGGGCCAGCAGCACGTCTTGCTGGATGAAGTCCTCGAACTCGTCCAGCACGTCGCGGAAGCGCGGGGCGTCCTTCAACTGGGCCGGATGGATGCCGTGGATGGCCATCGACGCCTTGGCGATCGGGCCGTCGGGCTGGATGCGGCGATGCCAGTCCCGGCCGGTCTTCCACCCCTCGTCGTCGCGCAGCAATTCCAGGCAACCGATCTCGATGATGATGCCGGGCAGGCGCAGGCCCTTGGGCATCTTCTTGATCTCGGCGGCGCCGGGGATGCGGAAGCCGGTGGTTTCCGCGTCGATGGCGACCAGGCGCCGCACCTCGGTCAGGTCGTCCAGCGTGAGCATATGTCTTCTCCTTGATGGCGCGTCACGCCGCCACCTCGGCCGGTTCGGCCAGGATGGTGACGTGCAGATCGGCGGCGGCGAGCCGGCGGCGGGCGCCGTCCAGAACGGCGCGATGATGGGTCAGCAAGATCACCTGCGTCCGTTCGCCCAAGGCGGCCAACCCGGCGACCCCGGCCTCGGTGCGCGAATCGTCCCAATTGATGAACAGGTCGTCGGCGATGAAGGGCATCGGCCC
>JADGAL010000353.1:2817-3674 GCA_015232025.1 Alphaproteobacteria bacterium | reverse complement strand
CGATCGTCGCGTAGCTGAAGGTTCATCCCTTGTTCGCACCCGTTCCCGAGCCGCCCAACGTTTTCGCGGAAGAACCCGCTCGCCCGATGAGCAGGCCGGGCGCCGACCTGACCAGTTCGCTGGCGCTCAGCGTGCGGCTGGTTTGGCGGCGCAAGATGGCCCTGCTGGGCCTCGTGGCGCTGGCCTTGACCATGGCGTTCCTTTATCTCCGCCAAGTCACGCCGCTGTACACGGCGACCGCGACGGTGATGATCGAGACCCGCCGCACCCAGGTCGCGCCGATCGCCGAGGTGCTGGGGGGCTTGAGCTCGAACCAGTTCGTGGTCGAGGGCGAGGTCGAGGTGATCCGCTCGCGCGCCTTGGCGGAACAGGTCATCGATCGCCTCCATCTGCTCCAGCACCCGCATTTCAACCCCGATCTCGCGCCGCCGCGCGGGCCGGGGCCGCTCGCCATGCTCAATCCGCTGAACTGGCTGCCGAGCGATTGGCGGTCGGCGATGAGCGAGGCGGCCAGCAACGCCCGCCGCGATTCGGAACTGCCGATGCCGGTCGAGCCCGAGATCAAGGAGGATCCGGTCAAGGCCCGCGCCGCCCGCATTCTGATGGCGTCGCTGGTCACCCAGAACTCGCGCATGTCGCCGGTGGTCGACATCAACGTCACGGCGCCCAGTCCGCAATTGTCCGCGGCGATCGCCAACGCCATCGCCGACCAGTATCTGCTGACCCAGCTCGAAGCCAAATACGACGCGGTGCAGCGCGCCACGCGTTGGCTGAACGATCGGATCACCGAGTTGCGCCGCGAGGTCGAGTCGACCGAAACGGCGGTCGAAAGCTATCGGCGCAAGCACAACCTGTTC
>JADGAL010000353.1:0-2807 GCA_015232025.1 Alphaproteobacteria bacterium | reverse complement strand
GCCCCGTGATCACGCAGAAACTGGGCGAACTCAACAGCCAACTGCTCACCGCCCAGGCCAAGCGGTCGGAGGCCGAGGTGCGCTACGAGCGGGCTCGCCAGCAGGTCAAGTCGTCGAAGGGCGGCGCCGCGCTGATCGAGGTGCTGAACTCGCCGGTCATCCATTCGCTGCGCGCCACCGAGGCGGAAATCAGGCGCGAATTCTCGGACCTGTCCACCCGCTACGGCCCGCAGCACCCCAAGATCATCACGCTGCAGGCCAGCCTGCGCGAGATCGAGGAGAAGATCAGGGGCGAGTCCGACCGCATCATCTCGTCGCTGGCCAACGAGGTCGAAATCGCCCGCGCCCGCGAGCAGGCGATCGAGAAGAACTACAACGAGCTGAAGGGCCAGATTTCGATCCAGAACGAGGCGCAGATCGAACTGCGCGCCCTGATCCGCGAGGCCGAGGCGTCGCGCTCGCTGTACGAGGCCTTCCTGGCCCGCTTCAAGGAGACCGACACGCAGCGCGACATGCAGAACGCCGACGCGCGCGTGCTGTCGCGGGCCGCCATCCCGCGCGAGCCAAGCTCGCCGCGCGGCACGCTGATCCTGATCGTCGCCGGCCTGACCGCCGCGATGCTGGGGCTGGTCCTGATCTTCGCCCTCGAGGAACTGGATCACGGCTTCCGCAGCGCCTCGCAGACCGAGGCGGCGCTGGGTATCCCGGTGCTCGGCCTGGTGCCCGAGGTCAAGGCCAAACAATCGGCCGACGTGATCGCCAAGAACATCTTCGAGATTCCAACGTCGAGCTTCGCCGAGGCGATCCGAACCGTGCGCTCGGGACTCGACCTGTCCGATCCGTCCCGCCCGCCGCGTCTGGTGATGGTCACCTCGGCCCAGCCCAACGAGGGCAAGTCGGTGATGGCCTATTCGATCGCCGCCCAGGGCGCGCAGTCGCTCGGCCGCTCGGTGCTGCTGATCGACGCCGATTTGCGCAAGCCGTCGCTGCACGAGATCGCCGCGATGGATGTGGGGCCGGGGGTCGGCGATTACCTGAACGGCGAGGCGCCGCTGGAAGCCTGCATCCGTCCCGATCCGCGCTGCCCGAATCTGCGGGTGATGACCGGCGGCCGGGGCTTGCGCAACGCCGCCGACATGTTCGACGACCGCCGCTTCCACAGCCTGCTCGACGAGGCGGCCGGCCTTTACGACCAAGTGGTGATCGACACGCCACCCCTGCTGGCGGTCTCGGACGCGCGCAGCCTGCTCGGCCGGGTCGACCGGGTGCTGTTCGTGGTGCGCTGGGCGCGCACCAAGCGCGAGATCGTCGGCGCGGCGATCTCGGTGGTCGAGCGCACTCGCTCGGCCGGCGCCTCGCTGGTGCTCAGTCGGGTCGACATCCGCAAGCACGCCAGCTACGGCTACGGCGATTCGGGCCAATATTACAAGGCCTACCGCCGCTATTACACGAGCTGACCGTTCGTGGGCGGCCGCAAGAACCGATGGGTGGTGTTCGGGTCGTTCGCCATGCTGGGCGTGTTCGGCTTCGCCCTGTTCGAAAACGAAGTCCTGCCGGTCGAAGTCTTGGCGGTGATCTGGGGGGTGGGCATCCTGCTCCAGGGCACCTGGTTCGCCCTGTTCGGCGACGACGCGTTCGACCTGTTTTCGCCCGGCTGCCTGACCAATATCTGCTTCGCCATCCTTTACGGCGTGGCGCTGCTGACCGCCCAGTTGGAGCCGTCGGGCTATTTCACCAGCAGGCTTCAGACCCTCAGCCCCTATTACGCCCAGGTCGGCTTCGCGTCCTATTGGGGCGTGCTGGGCTTCAATCTCGGCTATCTCGTGGTCCAACGGCCGCTGGCGCGCCGCTTTCTGCCCAAGATGGGTGACGTTTCGGGCAGCCAGGCGTTCTGGCTGTGGCTGATCCTGATCGCCATCGGCACGACCATCGTGCTGATCGGCATCTCCAGCCGCATCTTTCTCCAAACCAATCGCCAGCTTGAGTCGCCGCTGTTCGTCAGCGCGGTCGGGTTCTTCATGCCATTCCTGCACATCGCCGTGGCCTTGGCCGCGATGCAGTCGATGCGGCGATTCACGGTCGCTTCGTCCTGGACTTATTACTTCATGATCAGCATCGCGGTGCTGCTGGTCTACACCATCCCTTCGGGCTCGAAGTTCAACTGGGTGGTCGGCGTCATCCTGGTGGCGATGGCCTTCAACTACACGAGGCGCCTGTTCCGCCGCGACGAGGCGGTGGTCGGCATCATTGGCCTATTCGCGCTGCTGTCGATCCTGATGCCGCTCAACACGATCTATCGCGACGCCATCTTCGCCAGGGATTCGAGCGGGCAGCAAAGCCTGGGCCAAGCCTTTTCGCTGCTCGCCGACACGGCCACCAATGTCGGAACCGTCCTGCCCTTTTCGGGCGTCGACGACCGCGTCGAGGCGGTGCGCAACGACTACATGCGGGCGCGGCTGTCGAACATCGGCATCGTCGCCGAGATCCTGCGCTTCCAGGAGCGCGGTGGCGAGTTGCGCAATGGCATCACCTACAGCTACGCCCTGCTTGGCCTGATCCCGCGCGTGGTGTGGCCCGACAAGCCCGAGCTGACGGTCGGGCGCGAGATTTCGCGCGTCGTGATGGGCAACGATCAAGACGACGTGACCTCGGTGGGCGTCACGCTGATCGGCGAGGCGATCTACAATTTCGGCCCCTATTCGGTGTTTTTCGTGCTGACCGGAATCGGCGCGCTGATGGGCTTTCTTTATTATCTGTTTAAGACCTTCTACCGGACCAATCCGGTGATGGCCTTCATGATGCATGTC
>JADGAL010000352.1 GCA_015232025.1 Alphaproteobacteria bacterium | reverse complement strand
GGCCGCCAGCCGAGGCCGGGCAGCCCGTCGAGAACGGCCTCGAGCCGCCGCTGTCGGCTGCGGCCGGCGGCGGGATTGAAGATGACGAGGGCGCGTCGTTCGGTCATGGCGGCGTTGTATGCCGAGTGGAACGCCCGGCATCGTGAAATATCGATGAAGACAATGTTTCCAAAGCATGAAAGCGGCGCGGGTCACATTTCCTTCATTTGATCCGGCGGGGCCGCCCGAGCCATGAAGATCGGCATGGAAACCCAGGCCGCACGCCGATGAACGCCGAGTTCCGGCCCCGACCCTACCGCACCCTTTGGATTTCGGACGTCCATCTGGGGTCGCGCGGCTGCAAGGCGGACTTGCTGCTCGACTTCCTGCGCGCCACCCAATGCGAGACCCTTTATCTGGTCGGCGACATCGTCGACGGCTGGCGGCTACGCCGAAGCTGGTACTGGCCGCAGGCCCACAACGACGTCGTCCAGAAGATCCTGCGCACCGCCCGCAAGGGCACCCGCGTGGTCTACATACCGGGCAATCACGACGAATTCGCCCATGGCTACACCGACCACAGCTTCGGCGCGGTCGAGGTGGCCGCCGAGGCCATCCATCGCACCGCCGATGGCCGCGCCCTGTTGGTGGTGCATGGCGACGCCTTCGACGGCGTGGTGCGCTACGCCCGCTGGCTGGCGGTGCTGGGCGACCACGCCTACACGGTGGCCCTGGTCGTCAACCACTGGTTCAACACGGTGCGGCGGTGGCTGGGCTATCCCTACTGGTCGCTGTCGGCCTATCTGAAGCACAAGGTCAAGAACGCCGTGAAATTCATCGGCGACTACGAGCAGGCGGTGCTCGAGGCGGCGCGGATGCGCGGCGTCGACGGCGTGGTTTGCGGTCACATCCACCATGCCGAGCTGCGCCAGACGGGCCGCGTCGTCTACGCCAATTGCGGCGACTGGGTGGAAAGCTGCACCGCGCTGGCCGAGCACCCCGACGGCCGCCTGGAAATCCTGCGCTGGCCCGAACTGGCCGGCATGAGCGCCCTGATCGGAGCGAATTCATGCGCATCGTCATAGTCAGCGACGCCTGGCACCCACAGGTCAACGGCGTGGTGCGCACGCTGTCGGCGCTGATCGGCGAACTGGAACGGGCGGGCCGCACGGTGACCACGATCACGCCCGACCTGTTCCGCTCGGTTCCCTGCCCGACCTATCCCGAAATCCGCCTGGCCCTGTTCCCCGGCCGCGAGGTGGCGCGCCTGATCGAGGCCAACCGCCCCTGCGCCATCCACATCGCCACCGAGGGGCCGCTGGGCTGGGCGGCGCGGCGATGGTGCCTGAAACGCGGGGTGCCGTTCACCACCGCCTACCACACCCGCTTTCCCGAATACGTCCAAGCCCGCTTCGGCCTGCCGCTCGCGCTGTCCTATGCGGTGGTGCGCCGCTTCCACGCGCCGGCCGCCGCCGTGATGGTCGCCACCCGGACCATCGAGGACGCCTTGACGGCGCGGGGCTTCGTCAACCTGCGCCGCTGGTCGCGCGGCGTCGACACCGACCTGTTCCGGCCCGACCGGCCGGCGGTCTACGACCCCGACCTACCGCGGCCGATCTTCCTTTATGTCGGCCGATTGGCCGTCGAGAAGAACGTCCAATCCTTCCTGTCGCTCGACCTGCCCGGCAGCAAGGTGGTGGTCGGCGAAGGCCCCCAGGCCGCCGCGCTGCGCCGCCGCTTTCCCGCCGCGCTGTTCGTCGGACCACAGCGGGGCGAGGCGCTGGCCGCCCACTACGCCGACGCCGACGTGTTCGTGTTTCCCAGCCGCACCGACACCTTCGGCCTGGTTCTGCTCGAAGCCCTGGCTTGCGGCGTGCCGGTCGCCGCCTATCCGGTGCCGGGACCGCTCGACGTGATCGGCGCCCATCCGGTCGGACGCCTGGACGAGGCGCTGGGCCGGGCGGCGATCGAGGCTCTGACCATTCCGCGGGCGCGGTGCCGCGCCCACGCCGAAACCTTTTCCTGGTCGGCCAGCGCCGGCCAGTTCCTGTCCAATCTCGCCCCTTTCGACGAGGCGGCCGCCTGGGCCGCCCAGGAGACGCCGTCGTGACACATCAAATGCACATGCACATGCCGCCGCAAATGCCGTTCTCGGGATGCCTGGACGTGCGCCTCGCCCGCGGCCCGGCCGAGATCGCCGCCGCGCAGGCCCTGCGCCATCGCGTGTTCGTCCACGAGTTGGGCGCCACGCCCTCGCCCGAGACCGCCCGCACCGGTCTGGACGTCGACCCGTGGGACGATCACTGCGAGCACCTGCTGGCCCTGGCCGACGGCGTGGTGGTCGGCACCTACCGCCTGATCGGCCGCGGCGCCGCCGAGCGGGTCGGCGGCTTCTACTCGGCCGCCGAGTTCGACATCGGCCCGCTGCTGCGCGAGCCGGGCGAGATTCTGGAACTGGGCCGCTCGTGCATCGATCGCGACTGGCGCAATCGCGGCACCCTGCAACTGCTGTGGCAAGGTCTGGCCGACATCATCATCCGCCGCCGGATCGGCATCCTGTTCGGCTGCGCCAGCCTGCCCGGCACCGACCCCCACGCGCTGGCCCCGCAACTGGCCTATCTGCACGACCACCACTTGGCGCCGCTGCCCCTGCGCGCCCGCGCCCTGCCCCATCGCGCGGCGCCGATGCGCCGGCCCGACGAGGGCTACGACCCGCGCCAGGTGGCGCACTCGCTGCCGCCGCTGCTCAAAGGCTATCTCAACGCCGGCGCCGGCATCGGCACCGGCGCGGTGGTCGACCACGAATTCAACACCACCGACGTGCTGGTGGTGCTGAAGACCGAGACCATGACGGCGCGCTATCAACGGCGCTACGAGACCAAGGCGGCTTGAAGGGCGATCGCCAATCCTGTCATGATCGCCCTGACCCTGGCCGCCTGCCAGACCCCGCCGCCGGCCGAGGCGGATCGGGTGCTGGTCGAGCTGGTGTTCGGCACCTCGATCCCCGGCGGCGGCACGGTGGGCGAGGCCGAGTGGCGGCGTTACCTCGACGAGGTGCTGGCGCGCCAAACGCCCGGCTTCACCGCGCTCGACTGCCAGGGCGGCTGGATGGACGACGGCAAGGTTCACCGCGAGGGCTGCAAGCTGGTCCTGATCCTGGCCGAACGCGCCGACCTGCCGGCCATCGCCGAGGCGGTCGCCGAATACCGCCGCCGCTTCTCCCAGGAAAGCGTGCTGTGGATGCAACGCCCCTGCCCGGCGCCGCGCTGCCGGTTCGAGTGAGTTAAGCGTCTTCCTCGACCAGCTCCGGCAGCAAATGCCGGCCCAAATCCATGCGCTGGTGCAGGATGCGAATGATCTCGATTCGGTGGATATCGCCCAGTCGGTAGAACAAGACGTGTGAACCGGCGGGGTACTTGAAATAGCCCTCGCGGATCGCTTCGGCGCCGATGCCCTTGACGCGGCCGCAGCCCAGGTCCACGCAGGCGGCGACGATCCGCCGGACATAGCGGTCGGCCTGCTCGGCGCCCCAGCGTTCGGCGGAATAGTCCCAGATCGCGCTCAGATCCAGCCGTGCCAAGGGCGAGAGTGCGTAGGCGCTCACGGCCGCTTGGCGCTCAAGAAGGCTTCGACATCGAAGGGCTGGGGCGCGCCGCTTGCCTCACCCTGGATCAGCGCCGACCGCAGGGCTTCCATTTTCATCTC
>JADGAL010000351.1 GCA_015232025.1 Alphaproteobacteria bacterium | reverse complement strand
CCGGCCCAGCACCTGATAGCCGGCGAAAATGCCCAGCACCCGGCCGCCGCGCCGCAGATGGGCGAACAGGTCGATGTCCCAGCCCTGGGCGCGCAGAAAGGCCAGATCGGCGATGGTCGCCTTCGAGCCCGGCAGGATCACCAGATCGGCGTCGCCCGGCAGGGGCTCGCCGGGCCGCACCAGGGTCAGGGCGACGCCCGGCTCGGCCGACAGGGGATCGAAATCGTCCCAATTGGCGATGCGCGACAGCACCGGCACGGCGACGCGCAAGCCGGCGCCTTGCGCCTTGCGGCCCGCCGAAAGCTGGGCGGCGTCCTCGGCCGGCAGACGCGCGGCCTCGGGAAACCACGGCACGATGCCTAAGCAGGGCAGGCGGGTGCGCGCCTCGATCATGCCGATCGCCGGCTCGAACAGGGCCGGGTCGCCCCTGAACTTGTTGATCAGATAGCCGGCCAGTCGGGCGCGTTCGCCCTGGGGCAGCAGCGCATGGGTGCCGACCAGCGAGGCGATCACCCCGCCCCGGTCGATGTCGCCGACCAGCACGACGGGCAGGTCGGCGGCCTCGGCGAAGCCCATATTGGCGATGTCGTGTTCGCGCAGATTGACCTCGGCGGCGCTGCCCGCGCCCTCGACGATCACCAGATCGGCGTCGGCCGACAGGCGGCGGAAGCTTTCCAGCACGCGGGGCATCAGCGAGGGCTTCATGGCGTGGTAGTCGCGGGCCGACGCGGCTCCCAGCACCTTGCCTTGGACGACGATTTGCGCGCCCATCTCGCTTTGCGGCTTCAGCAGCACCGGATTCATGTCGATGCCGGGCGCCACGCCGCAGGCCCGCGCCTGCAAGGCCTGGGCGCGGCCGATCTCGCCGCCGTCGGCGGTCACCGCGGCGTTGTTGCTCATGTTTTGTGGCTTGAACGGGCGGACGCGGCGGCCGCGCCGGGTGAAGGCGCGACACAGGCCGGCTGCGAGCAGCGACTTGCCCACGTCCGATCCGGTGCCCTGAAGCATCAGGGCGGGGGTGTCAGCGGGCAAGGATCTCCCTCAGCTTCTCGGCGCCGGGATTGGCGTATTGGCGGCGAATGACGATCGCCTCGGCGGTCGCCTGGGGGCCATAGAAGGCGGTGTTCCAGGAATCGCGGGACCGGATCACCGCGCCCTCGAAGGCGCCGCCGCCGAAGATGCCGAAGCTGCGCGCATAGGCGTAGACGTCGGCGCCCAGATTGCTGGTGGTGGCGGCCTCCATGCCGGCTCCGGCGATCAGGAACGACACGCCGACCTCGGCGCCCATCTTGATGGCGTTGTTCATGATGGCGTCCAGCCCGGCGTCGGTCATCACCAGGAACAGCACCTCGGAATCCTGCACCCCGACCTGCAAGCCGACGCTGCCCGCCCCGACCGTATAGAAGGCGGGATGGCTCCAACCCTGCGGGCCGCGCACCAGCAGAACGCCGGTGCCCCACTCGCCGCCCAGGATGAAGCCGGCCTTCAGCAGGTTGGGCACGATCAGGACGGCGCGCGCCCGCTCGAACACCGGTTGCAGGCTGCGCTGGAAATTGTCGTCGGTCAGCAGGCGCTCGATGGTCGCGACCGATCGGTTGATCAGCATCTGCTGCTCGGTCACCACGGCGTCCTGGGCGCGCGCCGGGCACCCCAGATGGATGGCGGCCAGGGCGAGCAGGCCGGCCAGCACCGACGGGATTCTCATACGCCTTGTCTCCTCGGTCAGAATTCGACGCCCGGCTGCGCCTTGATTCCGGCGCGGAACGGATGCTTGACCAGCGTCATCTCGGTCACCAGATCGGCCGCATCGACCAGTTCGGGCGGCGCGTTGCGGCCGGTGACCACAACATGCATGAGCGGCGGCCTGGCCGCCAGTCCCGCCAGCACCATTTCCAGCGGAAGGTGCTCGTAACGCAACGACACGTTCAACTCGTCCAGCACCACCATCGACAGGCCGGGGTCGGCCAGCATGGCGGCGGCCTCGGCCCAGGCCCGCTCGGCGGCGGCGATGTCGCGGGCGCGGTCCTGGGTCTCCCAGGTGAAGCCCTCGCCCATCGCCTTGAAGACCACCTGCTCGCCAAAGCCCGACAGCACCCGGCGTTCGGCGGTGTCCCAGGCGCCCTTGATGAACTGCACGACACCCACCTTCATGCCGTGGCCGACGCAACGCAAGACCATGCCGAAGGCGGCGCTCGACTTGCCCTTGCCCGAGCCGGTGTGGACGATCAGCAGGCCCTTGGCGTCGGTCTTCTTCTCCATCATGCGGTCGCGGGCGGCCTTTTTGCGGGCCATCTTGTCGCGGTGTTCGTCGGTCATGTTCCGGACTCCTTGAAAGTCAACCACCAAGACACCAAGACCACAAAGGGTCACCAAGGGATTTTTCCTTTTCTTGGTGCCTTCTTGGTGTCTTGGTGTCTTGGTGGTTAATACTTTTCATAACCTGGCCTCGGCCAAAATGCGATGCGTATCATTGCCGCGCGGCCGCCACAGGCCGCGGTCGATGGCCTCTTGCAGGCGGTCGGCCATTTCGCGCAGGGCGGCGGGGTTGGCTTGGGCCAGGAAGGCGCGCACCGGCTCGTCGCGCAGATAGGCGTCCAGCACCAGGTCGAAATGATGATCACGAACGGCGCGGGTGCTCGCCGCGAAGGCGAACAGGTAATCGACCGTGGCGGCCATCTCGAAGGCGCCCTTGTAGCCGTGGCGCATGGCGCCTTCGATCCATTTCGGATTGACCACCCGGCCGCGCACCACGCGGGCGATCTCTTCCGCGAGCGTGCGGATGCGGGGCGTTTCGGGGCGGGAGTGGTCGGGATGGTAGACGGCCGGCTCGGCGCCCGAGGCGCTGGCCACGGCGGCGGCCATCCCGCCCTCGAATTGATAGTAGTCGTCGCTGTCCAGCAGATCGTGCTCGCGGTTGTCCTGGTTCTGGACCACCGCCTCGATGCGGGCCAGGCGGCCCTCGAACTGCCGATGGGCGGCCAGCCCCTCGGCGCCGTCGCCATAGGCGAATCCGCCCCAGGCGACATAGGCGCGGCCCAGATCGGCGCGGCTGGTCCAGCCGCGCTCGTCGATCAACGCCTGCAAGCCGGCGCCATAGGCCCCCGGCTTCGAGCCGAACACGCGAAAGCCGGCGCGGCGGCGCGCCTCGGCTTCGGGCAAGCCCTCGGCGGACAGGCGCTTCGTCTCGTCGCGCACCCGCGCCGCCAGCGGATTGACGTCGTCCGCCTCGTCCAGCGCCGCGACGGCGCGGGCCGCCGAATCGAACAGGTCGATCAGCGCCGGAAAGGCGTCGCGGAAAAAGCCCGAGACGCGCAGCGTCACGTCGACCCTGGGCCGGCCCAGCACGCCGGCCGGCATGATCTCGAACCCGGTCACCCGGCGCGAGGCGGGCTCCCACACCGGGCGCACCCCCATCAGGGCCATCGCCTGGGCGATGTCGTCGCCGCCGGTGCGCATGTTGCTGGTGCCCCAGGCGGTGACCGCCACGGCGCGCGGCCATTCGCCGTGCTCGCGCGCGTGGCGTTCGAGCAGCAGCCCGGCCGAGGCCCAGCCCAGATGCCAGGCGGCGGGGGTGGGCACCGTGCGGGTGTCGACCGAGAAGAAATTGCGCCCGGTGGGCAGCACGTCCGGCCGTCCCCGGCTGGGCGCCCCCGACGGTCCCGGCGCCACGAAGCGGCCATCCAG
>JADGAL010000350.1 GCA_015232025.1 Alphaproteobacteria bacterium | reverse complement strand
CGAATAAGGGCAATAAAACATATTGCTATGACCGATAGGTAGGAATTGGAAATTAACAGACTTCGCGCAAACCCCAGCGAATTAAAGTAATTTGTTGATAGGAACGCCCCCCCTGTTCATAGGCTTTCCGAATATTACATCAAGGATACGCAACGCATTAGATGCCGACTTGTATGTAATTGATCGCCATGACATCCTTATAAACTTGCTCAAGAATATCCTGATGATGACGTGGTGTCTCATTTTTACTTTAGATGGGATAAGACCCTGGTATAGCGCAAGAATAACTCCTAGTACACTTCCGAAAATTCCCGCTGAGTTTAGTAGTGGTATTTGTAATATTTCCATTTTACACCTAAAATGAAACATGGATTTTTGTTTTTATAAACCACACCGTATATCCATATCTGTCAAGAATCTGGCGCGGTGTTGGGTGCCTACCGAAAGTTTGTTAGACGAGGTGAAGCAAACCCAAGAATATACCGCCGCAATTATCGTTGCAACGAGAGGCCGCGAGCGGCTGCATGCCACATCCGCTGCAGAACCGTCTTTAACGGCTTGGTTGACACATTCGGGGACGATGCGCGATGACGGATGGGCGCTCGAAGACATCGCCGACGAGTTCCAGGTATCGGATCCCGTCATCGCTCATCAACTCGAAAATCTCGAGCGCCTGCACGCCGTCTGAGCTACAGCACCATCGCCTTCTCGCGCCGGATGTGGCGGCCTAAGCGGGTCATGCCGTCCTGGTCCATGAGGGCGCGCAGGCGGGGGAATTCGATGTCCTCCTCCTGGCGGGCGTGGCGCTCGAGCAGGTTCCGCAAGGTGCCGACGCGGGCCAGCCAGGGCGATTCCTCGGCGAGGCCGCGCTCCAGGGCGTAGAGGTGGGTCTTGATCAAGCCGTGGTCGGAATAAAGGGCGCCGGCCGCGCGCTCGGCGTGGGCCTGCTCGTCCAGCATCGGATAGATCACGTCCTCCTCGGCCAGGGCGTGCGCGGTCAGGCCGCGCTTGAGGCGGAGCAGGATTTGGGTCCGCCACACCACGCCGCGCCCCCGGCTTTGCGCCATCTGGTCGAGCAGGTTGAGGAAATGGCGGTGATCGGCGACCAGCGCCTCGAACGGATCGCCCAAGGGCATCGCCTGCGAGACCAGGGGCGGCAGCACCCGGTCGGCGATCACGCCCAACGAAACCCCGCCGGCGAAGGCCAGCCACCTGTTCGCGTCCATCCACTGCTCCCATCGCTGTTTCGAGCATTGAACATCAGCCGGGCGGCATCGGTTCTTGCGCCTGATGGGCGAGCAGCGCCTCGACGGTTTCCGAGCGGTGGCGAGCCGAGCGCAGCACCCCGTCGAAGGCGACCTCGAACACCAGGCCGGGGCGCACCTCGCGCACCCGGCCGAAGCGGTCGACGGTGTTCTCGCGCACCCAGTGGTCGAGCAGCCGCTGCAAATCGGGCGAATGGCGCCGGCCGCCCCTCGCCGCCCCACACCACAAGCTCGCCATCGAGCAGCATGTCGGGCGGCACCGCCGCCAGCAGGTCGGGAAGAGCCGCCGCCAGATCGTCGCCCGAGCGGGCGAACAGCCGCCGCTCGCCCAAACCGTTCAGTTGCACGCGGATGCCGTCCCATTTCCACTCGGCGGCGTCGTCCGAGGGGTCGAGGCCGTCCAACTCCGCCTCGGCAAATCGCCGACATAATCGTCGTGGACCGAGAGTTGCCGCTACCCGACGTCTCTCATCATCGCGTCATACGTCGCAAGGATCGTGCGCGCCAAACCGCGCGGGGGAATGGCGTCGAGCGACCGCCCATCGTTGATGATGGCCGTCAAGGTGGCGATGATCGCGTATTCTAGCATGTCTCTCTTTATTGGGCCGCGCCCCGGCTCCTCTCCCGCTGGGGGAGCCTTTCGAAAATCGTCTGGGTGTAGATCAACCATCCGGGCCAACTGCTCCCGCTCATCCTCATCGAGTTCCGCTGGCGTCCCTCGCTTTAGGTATTGCTGCAAATAGGCGCTGTTCCGCTTCAGACGGCGCGACGCCTCCGCCAACGATAGATGCTTTTCGTTCAACCCTCTCGCGACCAACTGGCGGGGGGTGTCCCAGGATGGATCAATTTTTATCGTAGTCATGCCCCGCATCTTGCCTAAGTCAGCGAAGGAATGCGCGGCTGATTTTTCCGCTTGAGGTCGTCGACGCCCCATGGGCGCGCAGGGCTCGCGGGGCACCGGCTCGAAGGCCGGACAGGTGGGTCGCGGCAGCGCTTGAAATCACCCGAGACCACGGCGCAAATCCGCCGGGCTGGCACCACAACCCGGCCGGGGTTAGTTTGAGGACGTCCATGACCTTCGAGGAACCCGCATGTTCACCCTGGACCCGCGCCTCGCCGCCGACACCATCGAGGTGACCCGCCTGCCGCTGTGCCGCGTGCTGTTGATGGACGACGCCAACTGGCCTTGGCTGATCCTGGTGCCCGAGCGGGTGGGCGCCGTCGAGATCTTCGACCTGTCGGCGCCCGACCGCGCCGTGCTGATCGAGGAGATGGCGCGCGCCGCGGCCATTCTCAAAGATGTCACCGGGGCGCTCAAGATCAATGTGGGCGCGCTGGGCAACGTGGTGCGGCAGCTTCACGTCCACGTCATCGCCCGCTTCGAGAATGATCCGGCCGGCACCGCGCCCGTCTGGGGGGCGGCGCCTCGCCGTCCGTGGAAGCCGGACGATGCCGAAAGATTTCTCGAAGGTCTGCGAACAAGGCTCGCCTGATCCGGCCGGCACTCCGTTCGCGCGGTACGTCCGGCGGGGCGGCGGGACCATCCTTTCGCGTGGTCCAACCATCCCACGGAGAACCATCATGACGATGTGGCGTTCCATCCTTCTGGCCTCGGTCGCCGCGGCGGCGCTGGCCATCGCCACGGCCCCGGCCGAAGCCGGCAAGGGCAACGACAAGTCCAACAACGGCCGCGGGCATTCGGCGTCCAAGAGCCACGGCGCCGAGCGCGGCGCCAACCACGGCGCCCAGGTCAGCACGGCCGCCAAGGCCCTGCGCGAGCGCGCCCATCCCAGCGTCGACGACGGCACCCCCGGCCGCCGCGAAGGCACCCCCGACCCGGCCCTGAGCCAGTTGCTCGACACGGCGCAAAAATTCCGCGAGGACTGACGAGTTTTTTTCCCTCGATTGAAAGGATAACCCGCCCACCCCAAATGGGTCATCCATGGACGCTTCGCCGATCATCGTCTGGCTGCGGCGCGATTTGCGCCTTGCCGACAATCCCGCCTTGGCCGCCGCCGCCGTCGGCCCGGTGGTGCTGGTCCATATTCTGGAGGACGGCGAGGAGATCGGCGGCGCCGCGCGATGGTGGCTGCATCGCAGCCTGGCGGATTTAGGCCGGCGCGCGCCGTTGCTGTTGCGACGGGGCGAGCCGGCGCGCGTGCTGACCGAACTGGCCGCCGAGACCAAGGCGGCGGCCGTGCATTGGAATCGCCGCTATTCGCCGGCCGGAGCGGCGCGCGACCGGGCGGTCGCCACGGCGCTCGCCGAAGCCGGGGTCGCGGTTCGCGACTTCCCCGGCGACCTGCTGTTCGAACCCTGGACGGTGCGCAGCCGGGCCGGCGAGCCGTTCCGCGTGTTCACGCCGTTCTGGACTCGCTGCCAAGAGCATCAGGTCGCCGCGCCGGTGGGGGCGCCCGACT
>JADGAL010000034.1 GCA_015232025.1 Alphaproteobacteria bacterium | reverse complement strand
CGCCGAGGGATCGGTCTTGCCGGCCCAGATCGAGAACCAGACCTCGTCGCCAGCCGCATTGTATTCGGCATGGACGACGCGCTTGACCGCCTTGGTCTCGGGCAGGTCGGCCATCTTGGCCACGTTGATCGTGGTCGGACCCTTGTCGAGGTTGTCCAGGTCGTAGACCGTCACCGAGGCGGCGATTTCCGCATCCGGGTGAAGCGGCGCGTCGGACCACAGATTGCGCGACTTGGGGTGGGTTTTGACGAACAGCGAGCCCGAGCCGTGCTGCTTCAACTCGGCGACGACCTTCCAGGCGTACTGGGCGTGCTTCTCGGGATCGGTGCCGATCAGGGTGATCACGTCGGCGCCGAGATGCGAGGTCGCCCACACGGGGCCGAACTTCGGGTGGACGAAGTTGGCGCCGCGACCGGGATGCGGCTTCGCCTTGGTGTCGACCAGGGCGGCGAGCTTGCCTTCCTTGGTGTCGACCACGGCGACCTTGTTCGACGCGTTGGCGGCCACCAGGAAGTAGCGCTTGGACGCGTCCCAACCACCGTCATGCAGGAACTTGGCCGACTCGATGGTCGTCTCTTTCAAGTTCTTGATGTCGGTGTAGTCGACCAGCTTGATGAGGCCGGTTTCCTTGATGTTGATGACCCATTCCGGCTTGATCTGCGACGCGACGATCGACGCGACGCGCGGCTCGGGATGGTACTCGCCGTCGACGGTCATGCCCCGCGTCGAGACGATCTTGAGCGGCTCGAGGGTCTGGCCGTCCATGATCACGTATTGCGGGGGCCAATAGCCGCCGGCCACCGCGTACTTGTCCTCGAAGCCCTTGAACTTCGAGGTCTCGATCGAACGCGCGTCGAGGCCGATCTTCATGGTCGCGACCGGAGTGGGCTTCTCGAACCACAGATCGATCAGGTCCAGGCGGCCGTCGCGGCCGATGACGTACACATAGCGGCCCGAGAACGAGACGCGCGAAATGTGGACGGCGTAGCCGGTCTTGACGATGCCCCAGATCTTCTTGGTGTCGCCGTCGATCAGGGCGACTTCGCCCGTGTCGCGCAGCGTGACCGAGAAAACGTTGTTCAGGTTGATGTTGTTCATCGGCTTGGTCGGGCGCTTGTCGGCCGCCACCAGAACCTTCCACGACTCCTTCATCTCCTTCATGCCCCATTCCGGCGGAACGTCGGGCTTCATCTGGAGATAGGTGGAGAGGTGCTTGATCTCGTCCTTGTTCAGGATGTCGTCGAAGTTCGGCATGCCGCCTTCGGTCCCGTAGGACAGGATCTTTTCAAGACGCTGCTGGCCAAGCTTGCCGGTCGCCTCGGGCTCGAGGCTCTTGCCGGTGGCGCCTTTGCGCAGCACGCCGTGGCAGCCGGCGCAACGCTCGAAATAGATCTTCGCGCTCGACGCCTTGACTTCGGGCGCCAGCGATAGGGCCTCCTGCGCCGAGACCGGGGCGAACCCCAGAAGCGCGGACACCGCCGCGCTGGCGAATAGGGTTCTGGTAACGCTCCTCAACATATTTTGCTCCCCCTGCATGGTCTGTTTGCATCGGTTCCAATCTGCGGAATGGGGGCTCCAACCGCCTTGACGTTCGATCAATCAACTGTCCGTTCCTCATGCAGGGAATACTTGTCTTGCCTTTGGTCAAATTTGGTCACGCGCGAGAATTATCCAAAATCAGTGCGCGCGTGAGTGGGAGGGGCGTGTCTTGGTTGGATGAACCGCATTCCCACCCTCGCCGCCGCCGCCCTTGTCCTTACCTTCGGCATAGCCAAGGCCGATATGCGCCATACCGATCGGGTGGTGGTCGTCGAGGAGGGCGCCGGCCAAGTCAGCGTGCTGGATGGAACGACGCTCGAACGACTCGACCGTTTCGCGGCGCGGCCGGGACAACTGCCGCCGGCCTTTTCACCCGATGGCCGGCATGTGTTCCTGTGCTCGCGCGACGGATGGGCGCTGAAATACGATCTCGCCGACTTACGTTCGGGGCCCGAGCGTCGGGTGGGCGACGAGACCCGCGCCATCGCATTGTCGGGCGACGGGCGGGTGCTGATGGCGGGCAACGCGCGGCCCCACACGCTGGCGGTGCTCGACGCGGGCGATCTGGCGCCGCTCGACGTGATACCGGTGGTCGACCGCGATGGCCGGACCTCGCGGGTCGCCTCGGTGCTGGCCGCGCCGTTGCGCAAGGCCTTCGTCGCGACCTTGGCCGACCTGCCCCATGTGTGGGAAATCCCCTGGGACGGCCGGCCGATCTTCCCCGGCATGATCCACACCTATGAAGCCGGCCTGATGGAGGCCGTTCCGGCGGCCGGCCGCTTCCCGGCGCGCCGCATGGAGGTGCCCCGGCCGGTTGGGCGGGCCTTCTTCGCCGACCCCGATCGCTTGGCGATGATCGGCGCGGGCGTCTTCGATCTGGACGTCGGCCGGGTGATCGCGTCACCCGCCCTGCCGCCGCCCGCCAGCGCCGTGGTGCTGGCCGGCCGCGCCTTCGTGGCCCATACCGGCGAGGCCCGCGTCAGCGTGCTCGATCCGAGCGGTTGGCGGGTGGTGGGCGGCTTCGCCAGCCCGGCCGCCGACGCGTGGCTGAGCGACGACGGCGCCAGGCTATGGGTGGCCGGTGGCGAGTCGATCCTGGTGATCGACCCGACCACCCTTCAGGCGGCGCACCCGCCGATCGCGATCCGCGCCACCGGCCCGGTGGCCTTCACGCGGGATGGCCGCCACGTCCTGATCCCCACCCGCGACTCGGTGATCGCCCTGGAGTCCGCGACCCTCGCCGAGGTTCGCCGCCTGCCGATGGACGGCCCCACCGCCATCCATGGCGTGGGCCGCGGCCTGGGGAAGCGGCCCAGCGGCGTTTAACCAAGGTCAATGTCGCGGCCCGCCCGACGGCGCATCCTCGATCCCGGAACCTTTGGGGGAGAACCGTCATGAGCAGCCAAGGCTGCGTCCATCTGGTCGGAGCAGGCCCCGGCGATCCCGAACTCCTGACCGTCAAGGCGGTGCGGCTGCTCACCCAGGCCGAGGTGGTGGTCTATGACCGGCTGGTCTCGGACGCGGTGTTGGACCTCGTTCCGGCGGGCACCGGCCGGGTGTTCGTCGGCAAGGAGAGCGGGCGGCACCATTGTTCGCAGGACCAGATCAACGCGATCCTGCTCGAACTGGCCAGCCGCCATCGCGTGGTGGTCCGCCTGAAGGGCGGCGATCCCTTCGTGTTCGGGCGCGGCGGCGAGGAGGCCGCCTTTCTGGAGCGTCATGGCGTCACCGTGTCGGTCGTGCCGGGGGTGACCTCGGCCGCCGCCTGCGCCGCCGCCGCCGGAGTGCCGCTGACCCTGCGCGGCCTCGCCACCGGGGTGCGCTTCGTCACCGGGCATGTGCGCAACGACGAGCCGCTGGAGTTGGACTGGGCCGGGCTGGCCGATCCCGACACCACGCTGGTCATCTATATGGGCCTGTCGAGCCTGCCCCGCATCGCGTCGAAGCTGATCGCCCACGGCCTGCCGCCGGCCCTGCCGGTGCTGGCCGTCGAGAACGGCACCACGCCGGTCGAGCGGCGCCTGCTGTCCAGCCTGGGCCGCGTCCACGCCGACCTGGCGCGGGCCGCCTTCCAGGCGCCCACCCTGCTGATCATCGGTCGCGTCGCGGCGCTGGCCAACGCGCCGCAGGCCCTCGAAGAGGCGGCCTATGCTTAGACTATCGATGCTGCTGGCGCTGATCGCCCTGCCGGCGCTGGCCGCCGAGCCGGTCGCCGAACAGCGGCTGCGCCACCTGCTCGACCATGATTGCGGCTCGTGCCACGGCATGACGCGCAAGGGCGGGCTGGGCCTGCCGCTGACCGCCGAGGCCCTGGACGGACGCAGCGACGACGACCTCGCCTATGTCATCCTGAACGGTGTTCCGGGCACCCCGATGCCGCCCTGGGCGCCGCTGCTGACCCCTGGCGACGTCGATTGGATCATCCGTGAACTGCGGAGTAGGCCATGAACAGACTTCTCGCCTCGTTGTTTCTCGTGGCCCTCGCTTGGCCGGCCGCCGCCGAGCCGCGCGGCACCGGCGATCTGGGAATCGTCATCGAGCGCGCCGCCGGGCGGGTCGCGGTGGTCGATCGCGCCAAGGTCGCCCGCCTGGCCACCGTCGAGGGGCTGGGCGATCTAAGCCACGCGGCCGCCGTGTTCTCGCCCGACGAACGCTTCGCCTATGTGTTCGGCCGCGACGGCGGGCTGACCAAGATCGACCTGCTGACCGCCACCGTGGCGCGGCGCGTCGTCCAATCGGGCAACAGCATCGGCGGCGCCATCTCCGAGGACGGCCGCCTGATCGCGGTGGCCAATTACGAGCCGGGCGGCGTGCGGGTGTTCGACGCCGACTCGCTGGAGCTGGTCGCCGACATCCCCGCCACCGAGCGCGGCGACGGCAAGCGGTCGAAGGTGGTCGGGCTCGAGGACGCGCCGGGCAACCGCTTCGTGTTCAGCCTGTACGACACCGACGAGATCTGGGTCGCCGACTTCTCGGCCGGCGCCACCCCGGCGGTGACCCGCTTCACCGGCATCGGCCGCCAGCCCTATGACGCGCTGGTCACCGAGGACGGGCGCTTCTACGTCGCCGGGCTGTTCGGCGAGGACGGGCTGGTCCTGCTCGACCTGTGGCATCCCGAGCGCGGCACCCGTCGCATCCTGGACGGCTATGGCCGCGGCGAGCAGCCGCTGCCGGTCTACAAGATGCCGCATCTCGAAGGCTGGGCGGTGGCCGGAAATCTGGCCTTCCTACCGGCCATCGGCCGCCACGAGGTGCTGGTCGTCGAACTGCCCTCGTGGAAGCAAGTGGCCGCCATCCCCGTGAAGGGCCAGCCGGTGTTCGCCATGGCGCGGCCGGGCGGGCGCCATGTGTGGGTCAATTTCGCGCTGCCCGACAACGCCACCGTCCAGGTGATCGACACCGAGACCCTGACCGTCGCCGATACCCTGACCCCCGGCCCTGGCGTGCTGCACATGGAGTTCTCGCCGCGCGGCGACCGGGTGTGGCTGTCGGTGCGCGACAAGGACGAGGTGCAGGTGTGGGACGCCGCCTCCCGCCGCGCCCTTGGCGCCCTGCCGGCCGACAAGCCGTCGGGAATCTTCTTCACCAGCCGCGCCCACCGGATCGGACTCTGACCATGGCCATGGACCGCACCGAGGAGGACGACAACCTGCCGCGCCGGCTGCTGGACGGCTGCCAGCGCGACTTCCCGCTGACCCCCCGGCCGTTCGGCGCCCTGGCCGCCCGCCTGGGCACCACCGAGGCGCGGGTGCTGGACGCCTTCCGCGACATGCGCAAGGACGGGCTGGTCGGCCGCATCGGCGCCGTCTACCGCACCAACACGGTGGGGTCGAGCTGTCTGGCGGCGATCGGCGTGCCGCTGGACCGGCTGGACGAGGTCGCGGCGCTGGTCTGCTCGTTCCCCGAGGTCAATCACAATTACGAACGCGAGCACGCCTTCAATCTGTGGTTCGTGGTCACCGCCCCCGATCAGGCCCGCCGCGACGCGGTGCTGGACGCCATCGAGGCCCAGTCCGGGCTGCGCGTGCTGCGCCTGCCGATGCTCGAGGATTTCCACCTCGATCTGGGGTTCAAGCTGTCATGGTCGTGATGGACGACAAGGATCTGGCGCTGGTCGCCGCCCTGCGCGGCGGCCTTCCCGTGGCGCCCAGGCCCTATGCCGATCTGGGCCGCGCCGTCGGCATCACCGAGGCCGACGTGCTGCGCCGCCTGCGCGACTTGCAGGAGTCCGGCGTGATCCGCCGCTTCGGAGCGATCGTGCGCCATCACGAGGCCGGCTATGCCGCCAACGCCATGGTGGTGCTGGACATCCCCGACGAGAGCGTGGCCGAGGCGGGACGGACACTGGCCGCCGAGCCGATCGTCACGCTGTGCTATCGCCGCGCCCGCGCCCTGCCCGACTGGCCCTATGATCTGTACGCGATGGTGCATGGCCGCGACCGTCGCGAGGTCGAGGGCCAAGTGGCCGAGATGCTGCGCCGCACCGGGCTGGACGTCCATCCGCATGCCGTGCTGTTCAGCCGCCGCCGCTTCAAGCAGACGGCCGGCTGCTATGGGCGGGAGCGGGCGCCATGATCGACGACATCGACCGCGCCATCATCAACGGCCTGCAAGGCGGCTTCCCGATCTGCGAGCGGCCCTTCGCCGAAGCCGCCGCCCGTCTGGCCCTCGACGAGGATGAACTGATCGGGCGCCTGGCCCGCCTGCGCGCCGATGGCGTGTTGACCCGCTTCGGCCCGCTGTTCAAGCCCGAGGCGCTGGGCGGCATCGCCGTGCTGGCCGCCATGGCGGTGCCCGCCGAGCGATTCGACGCGGTGGCCGCCACGGTCAACGCCTTCCCCGAGGTCGCCCACAACTACGCCCGCGAGCACGCCCTGAACATGTGGTTCGTGGTCGCCGCCGACTCGCCCGAGGGCGCCGAGCGGGCGCTGGAGCGGATCGCCGAAGCCACCGGACTCGAGGTGCTGGCGCTGCCCAAGACCCGCGAATACTTCCTCGATCTAAGGATCGAAGCATGACGCCCGACCCCATCGACCTGCGTATCGTCGAGGCCACCCAGGCCGGCCTGCCGCTGGTGGCGCGCCCCTACCACGCCATCGCCGAGCGGCTGGGCCTCGCCCCCGACGACGTGATGGCCCGCATGGCGCGCATGCAGGACCTGGGCGCCATCCGGCGGATCGGCGCGGTGCCCAATCATTACCGCCTGGGCTGGCGGGCCAACGGCATGACCGTGTGGGACGTCGACGACGCCCGCGTCGACGCGTTGGGCGAGCGAATCGGCCGGCTGCCCTTCGTCAGCCACTGCTATCTGCGGCCCCGCCGGCCGCCTTCGTGGACCTACAACCTGTTCGCCATGGTGCATGGCCGCGACCGCGCCGAGGCGACGCGCCAAGCCGACCTGATCCGCGCCGAACTGGCCGATGCGTGCCGGGCCGGCGAGGTTCTGTTCTCGACCATGATCCTCAAGAAGACCGGCCTGCGGATCGCCTCCGCGGCAGCCGAATAGGGGAAGCCGATGCTGCGCCTGTCGACCTATATGCGCCTGCTCGCCGCCGATCCTCCGGCCATCCGGCCGGCGGGGCTGGCCGCCGGGGGCGGGCCGGTGGTGATCTGGAATTTGATCCGCCGCTGCAATCTGCGCTGCCGCCATTGCTACAGCCTGTCCTCGGACCATGATTTCAGCGGCGAATTGAGCACCGCCGAGGCCTTCGCGGTGCTTGAGGATTTGGCCGGCTACAAGGTGCCGGCGCTGATCCTGTCGGGCGGCGAGCCCTTGCTGCGGCCCGATTTGTTCGAGATCGCCGCCGAGGCGCGCCGCCACGACTTCTATCTGGGGCTGTCGACCAACGGCACGCTGGTCGACGAGGCGACGGCCGACCGCATCGCGGCGGCCGGATTCGACTATGTCGGGATCAGCCTGGACGGCCTGTCCGAGGCGCATGACCGCTTCCGCCGCCTGGACGGCGCCTTCGAGGGCGCCCTGAACGGCATCCGCCACTGCCGCGCCCGCGGCATCAAGGTGGGCTTGCGCTTCACCCTGACCCGCGCCAACGCCGCCGATCTGCCCGAGGTGCTGGACCTCGCCGATTCCGAGGGCATCGAGAAGATTTACCTGTCGCACCTCAACTATGCCGGCCGGGGCGGCCGCAACCACGACGAGGACGCCTGGCACGCCCTGACCCGCCGCGCCATGGATCTGGTGCTGCATCGCGCCGAAGCCGACGCGCTGGCCGGCCGCCAACGCGATTGGGTGACCGGCAACAACGACGCCGACGCGGTCTATCTGCTGCATTGGGCCGCCACCCGCTATCCCCACCGCGTCGAGGCGTTGCGCAAGCGTCTGGTCGCCTGGGGCGGCAACGCCTCGGGGGTGGCCATCGCCAATATCGACAATCGCGGCGTCGTGCATCCCGATACGATGTGGTGGGAGCACGGCCTGGGCAATGTCCGCGAGCGGCCCTTCTCGCGCATCTGGAGCGAGGCCGACGATTCGCTGATGAGCGGCCTGCGCCAACGGCCCAGGCCGGTCGGCGGGCGCTGCGCCGGCTGCGCGCATCTCGACATCTGCAACGGCAACACCCGCACCCGCGCCTTCCGCCTGACCGGCGATCCCTGGGCCGAGGACCCCGGCTGCTACCTCACCGACCACGAGATCGGCCTGGCCGGCCCCGGCCGCGCCGTCGGAGGCGAATCATGAGGACCAAGACCGCGGCGATCCTGGCCGGCCTGCTGGTGGCGCCGAACGCCGCGACGGCGGCGCCCGACCCGGCGCGCCTGTTCACCGAGCATTGCGCCGCCTGCCATGGCGGAGATCGCCTGGGCGCCATCGGACCCGCCTTGCTGCCGCAGAATCTGGGCCGGCTGAAGCCGGGCGAGGCGGTCAACGTGATCCTGTCGGGGCGCGTCGCCACCCAGATGCCGGCGTTCGGCGACAAGCTGACCGAGGAGGACGCCAAGGCGCTGGCCGGCTGGATCTTCGCGCCCCCCGAGCGGATGCCCGACTGGGGGGTGGCCGAGATCGACGCCAGCCGGGTGATCCACGGCGCCCGCCTGCCGGCCGCGCCGGTCCACGACTCGCGCCCGCTCAATCTGTTCTGCGTCGTCGAGACCGGCGACCACCACGTCACCGTGCTGGACGGCGACCGCATGGAGCCGATCGCCCGCTTCCAAAGCCGCTTCGCCCTGCACGGCGGGATCAAATACTCGCCGGATGGCCGCTTCGCCTATATGGCGTCGCGTGACGGCTGGGTCTCGGTCTACGACCTGTGGGGCCTGGAGATGGTGGTCGAGACGCGGGCCGGCATCAACACCCGCAACATCGCCGTCTCGAAGGACGGCAAGCTGATCGCGGTGGGCAACGCGGTGCCGGCCGGGGTGGTGATCCTGAACGCCCGCGACCTCTCGCCGGTGCAGATCATCCCCACCGACAGCCGCGTCTCGGCGGTCTACACCGCGCCGCCCCGCCACAGCTTCGTGGTGGCGCTGAAGGACACCCCCGAGGTGTGGGAACTGCCCTACGACACGCTGCCCTTGGCCGTCCGGCGGGTGCCGCTCGAAGCCCATCTCGACGACTTCTTCTTCGACCAGGGCTATCGCATGTTGATGGGCGCCTCGCGCGACGGGCGCGGCCAGGTGGTCGATCTCGACGCCGGCCGCAAGGTCGCCGATCTCGCCTTGCAAGGCATGCCGCATCTCGGCTCGGGGATCACCTTCGACTGGCAGGGGCGCCGCCTGATGGCCTCGCCCAATCTCAAGGAGGCGCGGATCACGGTGATCGACACCGCGACCTGGGAGGTGGTCCGCCAGATCGACACGCTGGGGCCGGGATTCTTCCTGCGCGGCCACGCCGCCTCGCCCTATGTGTGGGCCGACGTCTTCATGGGACCCAACAAGGACGCCATCCACGTCATCGACAAGCGCGGCCTGGAGATCGTCAAGACCCTGCGCCCGGCGCCCGGCCGCACCGCCGCCCATGTCGAATTCACCGACGACGGCCGCTTCGCCCTGGTCTCGGTGATGGAGAACGACGGCGCGCTGATCATCTACGACGCCCAAACCCTGGAAGAGGTGAAACGCCTGCCGATGCGCCGCCCGGTCGGCAAATACAACGTCGCCAACAAGATCCGCTACGAGGAGGGCACCAGCCACTAACTGGCAACGTTCCCAGGGCCATATTTGACCGCAATCAAGGACAGAACGGCGTATCCCCGCCATTGTCCGTGTAGAACGAAGCGGGGAGCTTGCGTATGACCAGAAGCGGGAAGCGCCATAGGCGTGATCTCGACGCGCTTGACGCGTGGGACGTGCCCCCCGACTGGGTCGCCGATGTGGATTCGCGTCCCGTCGCCTTGATCGACGTACCCGCCTTGCTTGACGCCTCGGTCGATCCGTTCCCCGTTCTGACCGCCGCGGCCGACGCGGTCGGCACCGGCGAAGGCATGGTGGTGCTGGCGCCCTTCGACCCGATTCCCCTGCGCGACATGCTGACCGGGCGGGGATTCTCGAATTGGGGAATGCTCGACCCGGATGGCCGCTGGCGGGTGCGCTTCTATCGCGCCGGCGCCTGCGGCGGCGATGGGCCGGCCGCGCGGAAATGCCCGCGTTGCGATCATCGGCCCGCCTGTGTGCGCCGCGCCAACGCCCGCCCGGATTACCTGGCGAGCCTGGAAACTATTTGAATACGCCGGCGAAGGCCAAGGTCAGCATGATCCACGAGCCCACCGTGGTGGCGATCACGGCGCCCGCGATGAGGATGGCGGGCGGACCGGCATAGCGCAGGATCGCCCCCTGGAGGTCCAAGCGGGTCTCTTCGCGCGGCATGATCGCCGTCATCTGGCACGTCATTTCACATCCCCAACGCGGATATATCACCTAGGTCTTATATAGGATTTGTTCGAAAGAAGAACAAGCGGCAAAATGCGCCATCATCATTGCGCCACTGGAGGAACCATGAGTCAGGGCTTCAAATATCACGCCTTCGTTTGCGTCCAGAAGCGGGTGGACGGCCATCCGCGCGGCTGCTGCACCAGCCGGGGCGGCGGCCAGCCGCTGTTCGATCGCCTGATGGGGCGCTACATCGAAGGCCAACTGTGGGAGAAGGGTATCGGCGTCGCCTCGTCGAGCTGCCTGGGCTTTTGCAAGCAGGGGCCGGTGATGGTGGTCTACCCCGACGGCGTCTGGTACCACCCGGAAACCCCCGCCGACATGGACGCGATCGTCGACGAGCACCTGATCGGCGGCAAGATCGTCGAGCGGCTGCGCATCGAGCCTTCGAAGTAGTCTGGCCCGCGTACCATGGCCGGGTCACCCACCCCGGCCATGATGCGACAACCCCTTGCGGGAACATACAGCGAACGATACAATGTGAACCGCAAAAGACGGGGAGCCGGCCTGTGAAGCTCGACACGGTTTTTGGGCTGCGGCGTTCGCCGCCGATCTGGGCGGACCCGCGAGCCCCTCGATTCACCGTGGTCGACGTGTTCGCCGGCGGAGGGGGCCTGTCAGAGGGCTTTCGCCAGGCCGGATATTCGGTGATCGCCGGGGCTGACAGCGATCCGGACGCCATGGCCACATACACGCTCAACTTTCCCGAAGCGCGCGCGATCACCGGCGATATCCGGGACCCGGCCACGAAGGAGCAGGTCCTCGCGGCGGCCCGATGCGCGACCGTCCTGATCGGCGGCCCGCCCTGCCAAGCCTTCTCCCAAGTCCGCAATCATACCCGGATGATGGACGACCCGCGCAACGCGCTGTACCGCGAGTTCGTTTGGCTGCTGCGCGAGACGCTGCCGCAGGCGTTTTTGATGGAAAACGTGACCGGGATGGATCAGATGCGGGTGCGCGACCAGATTGTCGCGGACCTCTCCCTGGAGGGTGAATACGCGGTCCTTCCCCAGGTGCTCGACGCGGCGGATTTCGGGGTACCCCAGACGCGCAAGCGCCTATTCTTCATCGGCATCCGCGCCTCCTCTGGAATCGCGCCGCCCCAGGTGAGCGGATCGGGTGCGACCGGCTCGGTTTCGCTGGTGCGTTCGCCCGCATTGCGCCAGGCCCGCTACCGTCTCGTGGGGATCGCGCCGGGGAACGGCTTGTCCGATCCCGAATGTCTGACGGCGGTCACCGCGGCTCAGGCGATCTCGGATCTCGCCAGCCTGCCCATGGGGAACAGGCGCGACCGGATCCCCTATCGCGAAGTCGGCGAGCCGATCGGCGCCTATCAGCGTTTGATGCGCGCCGGCTCGGAAGGGTGGCTCACGAACGTCCAAGTGCCGCGAATCAACCGCGACACGGAACTGCGGCTGGGCGGAATTCCCCAGGGCGGGAATCACCGGGATCTCGACGATGACCTGCTCGATCGCTACATCACCGGCCAGCGCTGGGGGCGGGACAATGGAACGGGACGTCTGTCCCGGCGCCACTTCTACGCCTATCGGCGTCTTCACCCCGATATCTGGGCGTGGACGCTCAACACCAAGGCTGATTCGGTTTACCATTATGAGCGGTCACGCGCGTTGTCGGTCCGTGAGTTCGCGCGGCTTCAGTCGTTTCCCGACCGCTTCGTCTTCACCACCGATTCCAGGCGGGGAATGATCGCGGGACGGCACGATGGAGGTCCGGGCCACTCCCGCTATCGCCAAGTTGGCAATGCGGTACCTCCTCTTCTTGCCAAAAGTGTTGCGAAAAGCTTGATGCTGGCGCTTGATCCGTTCTGTGCGCGGGAGGCACCGCGCTCCAGAACGGGAATTGGGCGATGACACGCCTCTCCGCCGGGGATGCTCGCACCGCGACGATCAAAAGCGCATTCGGGGCGGAAAACCGCAACCGATTGGTGGCGCTGTATTTCCATACGCAAAGCGAGCGCGACGCGGCGGCGTCGACGGCGTGGCGACATGTTTACCGCCTCCTGCTTTGGCCGGACCCGACGACCGGCCTAGCTCATTGTTATGAAAGTGACAAGTGCCAGCCCGGCAAGCCATGGTATTCGCGCTCCCTTGCTTTTCATGCTTGGCTCTCGGCCGCCCTGGAGACATCGCCCGGCATGCTCGCCGAGCAAATCGACTGGCTGTTCCTTCGGGCCGCGGAAGACTTGGCTGCCGAAGTAATGCGGAAGGCTTCCAGACTTGGGGTGGCCGCCGAGCGACAGATGCGGCCATATCTGGGGGGCGACTTCCCGGTGGCAGGACAGGATCGAAGGCTGGTGTCGATCCTGAAGGACGCCTTGGGGGATCATCTCGACGGGGAGCCACCACCCGAAACCTGGCAACGCGCCGTCGAACGCGTTCGGCAATATCTCGCACTCGAAAACAAGCGCAAGAATCTCGTTGGCGAGGGTTTCGAGGATGTGCTGGCTCATATCGTCCGACGGACTTGGCCGGATCCGGCCATCGCGATCCATACCCGGCGCGTCCTGCAGGACCTGCCCGGCTTCGGCAGCACCCGCCGCGGCGAGAAGCCGAACAAGGTCGATCTGGCTATCATCCGGCCCAACAAGCGTATGCTGGTCACGGCAAAGTGGAGCGTGCGGGCAGACAGAGAGAAGCAATTTTCCACAGAATACGGGGAGTATATCGCGGCAGAGTCGGATGGACGGCCATTCGAGTACGTATTCATCACGAATGAATTCGATCCCGCGCGCCTGGTGCGGGCGTGCGAAAAGCTTGCCGGAAATGCTGCGATGTTTTCACATGTCGTTCATATCAACACGGACGCATTGAAGGCGGCCTATGGCGGCGCGCACGAAGACTCGATGCGGACGGTGGTCCGTCTGATCGATGACGGGCGGCTGATCAGCCTTGGGCAGTGGCTCGCCACCCTAGGCGCTTGACCCCTCCTCAATCGAACAGCATCGACACCTCGCAGGTGCCGCCCTCGCGATGGACCGAGACGTTGTCGCAGGCCTTCTTGGCCAGCGCGATCATTTTCGAGTTGCCGACCAGGATCTCGGCGACGAAGCCGCGGATGGCGCGCTTCTTGGCGTGCTCGATCATATAGGCTTGCAGCAAGGAGCCCAGGCCGGTGCTTTGCCAGCCGGGATTCACCATGTAGGCGACCTCGGCCATGTTGGTCGATTGGTTGAGGAAGTAGCAGCTGCTGGCCGCCACCTTTTCATTCTCGCGGCCGCCCTCGACCGCGACGAAGGCGCATTCGGTGTCCTGGTCGACATTGGCCAGGCGCTGCGCCTCGCCATAGGACAGGGCGGGCAGGCGGCGGAAGAAGCGGGTGTACACGTCGTCCTGGCTCATCTTGTAAAAGATCTCCTGGACGGCGCCGATGTCGCTCGCCCGCGCCGGGCGGATCATCAGGCGGCGGCCGTCGCGGGTGGTGACCACCCGCTCCTCCTCGACGGCGTAGGCGCGCATATTGACCAGCTTGTGCTCGGCCGGAAGGTAATTCAGCCGCTTCGCCTCGTCGAGCAGTTCGGCGCGGAAGTCGGGATGGGCGATCTCGATGAGGGCCAGGGCGCGCTCGCGAATCGACTTGCCGAACAGATGGGCGATGCCGAACTCGGTCACCACGTAATGGACGTCCGAGCGCGCCACCGTCACGCCCTCGCCCGCCTTGAGCAGCGCCCGGATGCGCGAGGCGGTTCCGTCGTCGGTGGTCGAGCGCAGGCAGATGATCGGCTTGCCCCCCACCGAGCGCGCCGCGCCGCGCAGGAAATCGGGCTGCGCCCCGACCCCGCCGTAGAATTCGCCCTCGAACTGGTCCGAACAGACCTGCCCGGTCAGATCGACCGCGAAGGCCTGGGTCACCGAGACCATGCGGTCGTGCCCGGCGATCACCCGCGGGTCGCAGACATGGTCGATCGGATGGAACGAGAACATCGGGTTCTTGTGCAGCAGGTCGTAAAGCCGCTTGGTGCCCACCGCGTACGACGCCACCACCTTGCCGCGATGGTGGCTTTTCAGGCGGCCGGTAAGCAGGCCGCGCTCGATCAGCTCAACGATCGCGTCGGTCACGACGTCGGAGTGGAACCCAAGGTCGCGGCGATCGACCAGATATTTCAGCATCTCGTTGGGGATGCGGCCCAGCCCGACTTGCAGGGTCGAACCGTCGTCGATGATCCCCGCGATGTAGCGGGCGATCCGTTCGCCCACCTCGTCGAGCGGCGCGTGGGCGTATTCCAGCACCGGCCGGTCGACCATCACCACATGGTCCAGCCGATCGACATGCAGGAACGAATCGCCCATCGTGCAGGGCATGTTGGGGTTGATCTCGGCGATCACCAGCCGGGCGGTCTCGACCACGGCGGCGGTCACGTCGACCGACACGCCCAGGCTGACATAGCCGAAATCGTCGGGCGGCGAGACCTGGATCAACGCCACGTCGGCGGCCAAGCGGCCATTGGCCACGAGTCGCGGCACCTGGGCCAGCGAGATCGGCACGTATTCGGCCACGCCGTCGCGGGCCAGCTCGCGCATGTCGCTGCCCACGAAGAAGGTGCGATGGCGATAGCGGCTGCGCGCCGCACCCTCGGGCAAGGCGCCCGTGGTCAGGAAATGGAACAGCGCCACGTCGGCCGGCGCGGGGTCGCGCGCCTCCAGCGCGTGGGTCAGGCTTTGCGGCGTGGCGCAGGCGGTGCCCACGAAAACGCGGTCGCCGGGCCGGATCAGCAGCGCCGCCTGCGCGGCGGTGATCGCCTTGTCGTCGAGACGGTTCCGCATCAGGCGTTCAAATCGCGGGTCGAGCGCAGAAGCTGCTCGAAATGGCGGGTCGAGTTCATCGCGTCGAACAGAATCTTGGTTTCGTCGAGCAGCTCGCGCGACCGCGACAGCGCCTTGGCGATGTCCTCGGCCGGCGTGGTCGAGACGCGGCCATGGCCGGGATAGACGGCGTTCAGCCGAAGGGTCTTCAGTAGTTCCAGCGAGTTGATGTAGTCGCTGATATTGCCCGACCCGAAGATGCCGCCCATCACGCCGCCGGCCATCAAGGTGTCGCCGCTGAACAGCAGCCCGTGATCGGGCTCGTGGAAACACACGCAGCCCGAGCTGTGGCCCGGCGTGTGCAGCACCCGCAGGCGATAATCGCCCAGATGCACGGTGATGTCGCCGTCCAGCCACATGTCGACGCGGAAGCCTTCGACCGCCGCGCTGAACGCCTTGCTCATCATCGCGAACTCGTCCTTGAGCGCGATCTTGTTGGCGGCCAATCGATGGGCGGCGATCACCGTGCGGCCGAACAGCAGCGGCGCCGCGCCGACATGGTCGATGTGTTCGTGGGTGAGCAGCACCAGATGCAGGTCGTCGCGCGAGATGCCCAACTCGGCCAGGCACGAGTCCAGGTGGTCGATGGCGGTCGGCAGGCCGGCGTCGATCAGCACGTTCTTGCCGGTGCCGCGAATCAGATAGACGTGGCAGGACGGCTTCTGGCCGAGAATCTGGAAGATCCCATCGGCGAGGCGCGCGATTCTCGGCCGCGCGACGGCGGTCGCTTGTTCGGTCATGATCGACCCCCTTCAGGCGGCGTAGAATTCGGGCGTGGCGCGCAGGCGGCGGCTGAGCGCCTCCATCACCGCCAGGGCGAAGGCCGGCTGATGGCTGACCAGATAGACGAACCGCGCCTGGTCGATGGCCAGCACGCGGGTTCCGTCCTGGCCGGCCAGCGCGGTGGCCGAACGCGCCGAGGCCACCTCGATCACGCCCATCTCGCCGAAGAAGTCGCCCTTGACGACCTGCGCCAGCAGCGTCGTCTCGCCATTGATTCGCTTGACGATGTCGACACGGCCGTCGAGCACGACGAACATCTCGTCGCCCTCGGCGCCCTCTTCGAACACGACTTCGCCTTGGGCAAGCGTGCGTCGCACGCCCCGTTCGTCGATTGTGATCATTTCCATCCCCCCGCCGATTCCCCTCGGCTGGAAGGATGATATCCCAAGACATTCACCCGGCATAGGTGCCATAGAGACAATAATGTTGCCCCGGCGTCGCCGGGGAAGCATGATCGCCGTGGCTCGGGGAATTAAGGTCGAGGATGCGCGAGGCCAGTTACGAGGTTTATGCCTGCCACGCGGGTCGGTGGAGCTTGGAATACGTCGCCTCCACAGAGACCGACGCGCGCTCCCGGGCCGCCGGCATCGAGAAGAAGTCGGAAGGCGTCCGCGTCATCCGCAGCGTTCCGCTGCCCGATGGCACCGCCCGCGAATCGGTGCTGATCGAGCGCATGCGCTCGGCCACCACCACGATCATGGGCGCCGGGCCGGCGACCACCGGCGGGTTGTCCCTGGGCGATATCGAGGACGCGCCCTATTGCCGCACCCTGGAAGAGTATTTCGCGCTCGACTGCCGCATCACCCTGCGCCGGCTGATGTGGCGCCAGCTTGACGAGATGGGCGTGACGCCGATCGAGGTGCTGTACAGCCCGCAGCACATCCGCGACATGATGAAGGGCTCGCTGGCCCCCATGGCCATCGAGCGGGTGGCCGAATTGCAGGGCCGCGCCGCCGGCGAGGACCCCGGCATCCGCAAGGACGCGATTCGCGCCGCCATCAAGCAGGTCCACGCCAAGGCCAAGGTGTGGATCGACCAGCTTCCCGCCAGCCTGCCGGCCGGCGCCGGATTCGCCACCATCGTGGCCGAGGTCGGCAAGGTCGCCAAGCCGGCCGACCGCAACCATCTGGTGATGGCGGCCGCCACGCGCTCGCTGCGCCAGGTCACCAACCTGACCGACAAGCTGGCCCGCGCCATCGCCTGGGCGCGCGACCTGGACGGCGCCGATCTGGCCCTGGTCGACGACATGATCGCCGACCTGATGGGCTCGGCCACCCTGGTGCAGGAGATGCTGGGGGCGCAGACCACCCTGGCCGCCAACATCATCGGCATGATCGATCTGGCGGTGGGCAAGCTGGACAATCCGGGGCGCAACGCCGTCGAGGTGACGCAGAACCTGTGTCAGATGTTCGCCCGCGACCGGCTGCCCCAGGCGCGCTCGGTGCTGTTCGAGCGGATCAACAAGAACCTGCGCTCGCCGCAACCGCTGACCCGCGGCGAGGGCGGCAACGAGGGCGACGGCTTCCAGACCATCCTCGACCGCGTGGTGACGCCGGACGGCTTGGTCGGCGACGCCGCGATGGCCGATTCGCTGGTGCAGCGCGCCGTGCGGGTGCGCCGCCTCACCGGGCCGACCGCCATCGGCATGGGCATCGGCGTCTTGATGCGCAGCGTGCCCGACGGCCTGCGCCGGGCGCAGATCCTGGCGACGCTGGCCGCCTCGGACCTGTCGCGCACCAACATGCAAGACATC
>JADGAL010000349.1 GCA_015232025.1 Alphaproteobacteria bacterium | reverse complement strand
GGTCGAGTCGATCACCGACGCCGAGGCGGTCGGCACCTATCAGCCGATCCCCGAAGCCGACATGTTCGATTGCGAATATTGGTCGCTGGAACAGGCCAAGCTGGGCAAGGGCGCCGAGAAGCCGATGGCCCGCCAAGTGGTCGCGGTGACCGGCGCCGGCAGCGGCATCGGCATGGCGGTGGCCCGCGCCTTCGCCCGCGAGGGCGCCGAGGTGGTGGTGCTCGACCTCAACGCCGACGCCGCCGAGGGCGCGGCCGGGGTGATCGGCGGCAGCGCCATCGGGCTGGCCTGCGACGTCACCGACACCGCCTCGGTCGACGCGGCGTTCGCCCGCGTCTGCGAGGTGTTCGGCGGCGTCGACGTGGTCGTCTCGAACGCCGGGGCGGCCTGGCAGGGGCGGATCGGCGAGGTCTCGGACGAGACCCTGCGCAAATCCTTCGAGCTGAACTTCTTCGCCCATCAGGCGGTGGCGGCCCGCGGCGTCGCGGTGATGCGGGCGCAGGGCTTCGGCGGCTGCCTGCTGTTCAACACCTCGAAGCAGGCGGTCAATCCGGGCAAGAATTTCGGCCCCTACGGCCTGCCCAAGGCCGCCACCCTGTTCCTGGTGCGGCAATACGCGCTCGATCACGGCCGCGACGGCATCCGCGCCAACGCGGTCAACGCCGACCGCATCCGCACCGGCCTGCTGACCCCCGAGATGATCGCCGAACGCTCGAAGGCGCGCGGCGTGACCGAAAAGGACTACATGGCCGGCAACCTGCTGGGCCGCGAAGTCACCGCCGACGACGTGGCGCAAGCCTTCGTGTTCCTGGCCCGCGCCCAAAAGACCACCGCCGCCGCCCTGACGGTGGACGGCGGCAACATCGAGGCGTCGCTGCGCTGATCCGGCGCGGCGCCTCGCGCTGGCCGTGATGGGCTGACGCTCAGCGCGGCCCGCAAAGCTTGGCGCGGCGGGCCATTTCCTCTTCCTCGGCGGCGCATTCGCAGCAGTTGCGGGCGCGCGGATTGGCCGCCAGGCGTTCGGTTTCGATCGGGGCGCCGCACGAGCGGCAGATGCCGTTGGATGGTGCTTGGCTCATGCGGCTGAGCACCGCCTGGAGAGCCGAAGAGTTGAAATTCTCGATCCGCTCCGCGGCGCAATCGATTTCGTCCATCGTTGTTCCCCCTGTTGTCCGGTGTGCCCCCGCACAAGATATGGTAAGCACAGCGCGGCCCAAGGCGCAATGGCGGGGTGATTAAACTTCCGTCATAAAGGGAGCCGCAGGCGAACCCGCAGACCGCCCCACGGGCTGTCCTCCAGGGTCACGTCGCCGCCATGGCCGCGCACGATGTCGCGGGCGATGGTCAGTCCCAGCCCGACGCCGCCGGTCTGGCGATTGCGCGAGGTCTCCAGGCGGACGAAGGCCTTGAACACGTCCTCGCGGCGGTCGAGGGGGATGCCCGGCCCATCATCGTCGACGGTGATCTCGACGCCGTCGACCCGCCGCCCGGCGCGCAGCGCGACATGGCCCGCATAGCGCGCCGCGTTGCCGATCAGATTGTCTAGGCAGCGCCCCATCGCCTGGGGGCGCAGCGGCAGCGACAGGCCCTCCTCGCAATGCAGGTCGATGGCGGCGCCCTGGCGGCGGAAATTGGCGACGCGCTCCTCCAGCAGGGCGACCAGATCGGTGGGAATGGCGGCTTCGCCACCCTCGCCGCGGGCGAAGGACAGATAGCCCTCGACCATGCGCTCCATCTCGGCGACGTCCTCTTGCAGGTCGGCGACGCCGTCGGTCTCGCCCATCATGGCGAGTTGCAGCTTCATGCGGGTCAGGGGGGTGCGCAAATCGTGCGAGACGCCGGCCAGCATCTCGGTGCGCTGGGCGATCTGGCGGCGGATGCGGTCGCGCATCATGTTGAAGGCGATGGCGGCGCGGCGCACCTCGGCGGCGCCCTCGGGCTTGAAGTCGGGAACGTCGTGGCCCTTGCCGAAGCTGTCGGCGGCGGCGGCCAGCCTGCGCACCGAGCGCACCTGGTTGCGCATGAACACGGTGGCCACGCCGATCAGCACCAGCGACATGCCCAGCATCCACAGCACGAAGATGTAGGTGGTCGACGAGAACAGGCGCTTGCGCGACGCGGTGACGCTCAACACGCCTTCGGGAAGCTGCACGCGCACCACGATCTCGCGCTCGCTGCCCACCAGATTGATGTCGAAGGGTTGGGCCAGGCGCTCCTCCAGCGCGATGGCCAGAGTCGCGGTGGCCTGATCGCCGGGCCGCTCGGGCGCGTTGGGCAGGATGGCGCCGAAATCCAGCGCCACCCCCAGGGTCAGCGCCCGCTCGGCGACGTACAACACGCGCGCCCGCTCGACCGGGCCGGGGGCGACGCGCAGCAGCTCGACCACCACGGCCACGTCGCCGGCCAGCCCCTCGGCCAGGCGCCGCGACAGGGTTTCCCAGTGGTTGGTGTAGAAGATGTAGGTCGACAGCACCTGCAACAGGATCAGCGGCGTGACGATGATCAGCAGCGAGCGGCCCATCAGGCTGCGGGGCAGGACGCGCTTGATCGACCAGCGGCCGGCCATCTCAGTCGGGCCGTAGCAGGTAGCCGCGCCCGCGCACGGTCTGGACATAACGGGGCAGGCGCGAATCGTCCTCCAGCTTCTTGCGCAGCCGGGTGATCTGCACGTCGACGGTGCGCAAATTGCCGCCCGCGCCGGTGCGGCTGGCCAAATCCTCGCGCGACAGGATTTGATCGGGCGCCTGGGCCAGCACGGCCAGCAGCGCGCTTTCCGCCGAGGTCAGATGGACCGGCTGGTCGCCGTGGCGCAATTCGCCGCGCGCCACGTCGTATTCGAAGGCGCCGAAGCGCAACAGCCGCGCCGCCTCGGGCTCGGGCTCGCGCTGCACGCGGCGCAGGATGCTGGCGATGCGCAGCAGCAATTCGCGCGGCTCGAAGGGCTTGGGCAAATAGTCGTCGGCGCCGCTTTCCAGGCCGCGGATGCGGTCCTCGGGCTCGGTCATGGCGGTCAGCAGCAGGATCGGCACGGGATTGGCGCGGCGCAGGCTGCGGGTCAGGTCCAGGCCGTTCTCGCCCGGCATCATGACGTCCAGCACGATCAGGTCGAAGGACAGGCCGGCCAGGGTCTGCCGCGCCTCGGCGGCGTCGGCGGCCACGCTGACCGCGTAGTCGTTGTCGCTCAGATATTTGCGCAAAAGCTCGCGCAGCCGCCGGTCGTCGTCCACCACCAGGATGTGCGGACGTTCGACCATGGCCGGCTCAAGGCGCGCGGCGCGACGGGCCGCGCGGCGAAAAGCGCGTGCGGTCCGGCTCGTCGATCAGGCCCAGCATGACCTTGCGGAAGCCCTCGACCGCCTCGGCGCCGGCCTCGCGATAGGCCCCGGCGATGCGGGCGCGCTGGCGCTCGGTCAGCAGGCGTTCGAGTTCGATGCCCTTGGGGCCCAGTTCCAACAGGCGCTGGCGGCGGTCGCGCTCGCCGGGGCGCTGGGCGACATAGCCCTCGGCGACCAGTTGGCCCAGCACGCGCGACAGGCTTTGCTTGGTGATGCGCAGGATGCCCAACAACTCGCTGACCGTGATGCCGGGGTGGCGGCCGACGAAATAGATCACCCGGTGATGGGCGCGCCCCAACTCCATCCCGGCCAGCAGCCCGTCGGGCTCGCCGGTGAAGTCGCGATAGGCG
>JADGAL010000348.1:1057-3702 GCA_015232025.1 Alphaproteobacteria bacterium | reverse complement strand
AGAACTTGTTGACATATGCTCACGCGAATTCATTAGACCAGAATATATTTTGTCTCGCACTGACAGAAGGGAAAAGGCGATTCCCTGTCTTACGTCGCTACTGAGTTTTGCCGCAGAATCCCTGCCCGTCGAATATTTGGCCGATTTATGGTTCTGGGTTGTCGATTCGTTGTTGTTCTATGGGAGATACTCGAGAGCAGAGGAAGTCTCCTCTCTAGCTATGAGAAAATGTGACCGCACCTTCTTTAACGTAGGCTCGGTTGCCAAGCTCCAGTTTGCCCAGGGTCGAACAATTTTTGCCCTTGGAGAATACGGAGAAGCCTATCGAGTGCTGAGTGGGGCGGCACATCTCGCCAGAGGTGCGGAACTGCAGGATGTGGCGGCTGAGGCAGCCGTATGGGCTGGCATCGCCCTGCTGCGGAATGATCAAGGCGATGAGGGATATCGTGCCTCCCAGCGCGTTCTTGCGAGAGAGTTGCTGGAAGAATTAGCGGACCATTGCCACCTTGCCTCGACGCGAACTCTAGCCGGCCATGTGATACGTGCATTGGATGCGGAGTTGCATGGGTTGCAAGTTGAGACTTATGTCCCAGATTTGCCGCCGAACGAACCCGACACGGTCCGGCTGTGGCGTATGGCTGGTAGTCAATATCTCCAAAACAATCAGCCGGATGCGGCTGGCGCATTGCTCAGGTTGGCGGAAGATGCAACAGCTCGAATTTGGGGCCGAGGCCATCCGGAAATGGCCGAGACCCTGGCTTGCCTCTCCGAGGCTCAGATGGCAATGGGGGATCGCGCGGAAGCCATGCGGAATGCCGCAGCGGGACTACACATCGCGTTCCGGAAGCTGGGGCGCAAGCACTCTCTAACGCTACGGCTCATGAATGTCGTCGGGGATGAGTGGCCATCCATCTCTACAGCCAAATACCTTGATGATGACGATGAGGAGCTTGCTATGGAGGCTTAGTGGGTGCGGGGCACGGTCGGGGCAGCCACCCCTTCGCCGTCATGCCCGTGCGTGACACGGACATCCATCTGGCAGCCACCCACACAGGTTTCCAGCGCCTCTCCTACGGAAGCACGTGGATGGCCGGATCACGTCTGATCACGTCCGGCCATGACGTGGAAATACGGAAGCGCGTGGGATGGCCGGATCAAGTCTGTCAAGCACGGGCATGACGGCGAAGGGGTCTCGCGTCTCGCTTGGTGAACCTTGGTGTCTTGGTGTCTTGGTGGTTGACTTCCGGTCACGCCTCGACCGGCACCCCGTCGATCACCAGCCCGCGTTGGTCGGCGGTGACGCGCACCGTGTCGCCGTCGCGGATGCGGCCCTCCAGGATCAGGCCGGCCAGCGGGTTTTGCAGGCTGCGCTGGATCACCCGCTTTAGCGGCCGGGCGCCGTAGACCGGATCGTAGCCGGCGTCGGCCAGCCAGCGCCGCGCCTCGTCGTCCAACTGGATGTCGATCTTGCGGTCGGCCAGCAGCTTGCGCAGGTGTCCCAACTGGATCACCACGATGCCGTCCATCTGGGCGCGGGTCAGGCGGTGGAACAGCAGGATCTCGTCCAGACGGTTCAGGAATTCCGGCCGGAAGGCTTGGCGCACCACCTCCATCACCTGGACGCGCATCTCGCTGGAATCATGGCCCTCGGCCTGGGTGGCGAGGAGTTCCGAGCCGAGATTCGAGGTCAGCACGATCAGCGTGTTGCGGAAGTCCACGGTGCGGCCGTGGCCATCGGTCAGGCGGCCGTCGTCAAGCACCTGCAACAGCACGTTGAACACGTCGGGATGGGCCTTCTCGACCTCGTCGAACAGCACCACCTGATAGGGGCGGCGGCGCACCGCCTCGGCCAGCGCCCCGCCCTCCTCGTAGCCGACATAGCCGGGAGGCGCGCCGATCAGCCGGGCGACGCCGTGCTTCTCCATATATTCCGACATGTCGATGCGCAGCATCGCCGTCTCGTCGTCGAACAGGAATTCGGCCAAGGCCTTGGTCAGCTCGGTCTTGCCCACCCCGGTCGGACCCAGGAACAGGAACGAGCCGATCGGCCGGTTGGGGTCTTGCAGGCCGGCGCGCGCCCGGCGCACCGCGTTGGAGACCGCGACCACCGCCTCGTCCTGGCCGATCACCCGGCGGCGCAGCGCCTCCTCCATCTTCAACAGCTTTTCGCGCTCGCCGGCCAGCATCTTGTCGACCGGAATGCCGGTCCAGCGCGACACCACCTGGGCGATGTTCTCCTCGGTCACCACCTCGCGCAGCATCCCGTGCTCGCGGTCGTCGGCCGAGGCCAGCTTGCGCTCGAGGTCGGGGATGGTGCCGTAGCGCAGTTCCGAGGCGCGCACATGGTCGGAATCGCGCATCGCCCGCTCGAATTCGATGCGCGCCTGGTCGAGCTGTTCCTTGATTTTGGTGGCGTTGGCGAGTTCGTTCTTCTCGGCGCGCCAGCGTTCGGTCATCGCCAAGGCCTTTTCCTCGATCTCGGCCAGTTCGTCCTCGAGCCGTTCCAGGCGGTCGCGCGACGCGGCGTCGGACTCCTTGCGCAACGCCTCGCGCTCGATCTTGAGCTGCACCACGCGGCGGTCGAGTTCGTCCAACTCCTCGGGCTTGGAATCGACCTCCATGCGCAGGCGGCTGGCCGCCTCGTC
>JADGAL010000348.1:527-991 GCA_015232025.1 Alphaproteobacteria bacterium | reverse complement strand
CGCCGCGACCAGCGAGGAATCCGAGATGCGCACGCCGTGATGAAGCTCGTACTTCTCCTTGATGCCGCGCAGGATCGAGATGGTGTCCTCGACGGTCGGCTGCGAGACGAACACCGGCTGGAAGCGGCGCGCCAGGGCGGCGTCCTTTTCGACATGCTTGCGGTATTCGTCCAGCGTGGTGGCGCCGACGCAGTGCAACTCGCCGCGCGCCAGGGCCGGCTTCAGCAGGTTCGAGGCGTCCATCGCGCCCTCGGCCTTGCCCGCCCCCACCAGGGTGTGCATCTCGTCGATGAACAAGATGATCTCGCCTTGGGCGGCGATCACCTCGTTGAGCACCGCCTTCAGGCGCTCCTCGAATTCGCCGCGGAACTTGGCGCCGGCGATCAGGGCGCCCATGTCGAGCGCCATCAAAGCCTTCTTCTTGAGCGATTCCGGCACGTCGCCATTGACGATGCGCAGGGCCA
>JADGAL010000348.1:0-459 GCA_015232025.1 Alphaproteobacteria bacterium | reverse complement strand
CAGCACCTGGATGGTGCGGCGGATCTCGTCGTCGCGGCCGATCACCGGGTCGAGCTTGCCCTCGCGCGCCGCCGCCGTCAGGTCGCGGGCGTACTTCTTCAAGGCGTCGTAGGACTCCTCGGCCGAGGCGCTGTGGGCCGGGCGGCCCTTGCGCACCTCCTCGATGGCGCGGTTGAGCGTTTGCGGATTGATCCCCGAATCGGCCAGCACCCGCGCGGCCGGCGTGCCGACCGCCAGCGCCAGGGCGAGCAGCAGGCGCTCGGCGGTGACGAAGGAATCGCCGGCCTTGGTCGCCATCTGCTCGGCTTGGTCGAAGACGCGCGCCAGTTCGGGCGAGAGATAAGGCTGGGCGCCCGAGCCCTCGACCTTGGGCATGCGGGCCAGTTCCACCTCGGTCGAAGCCAGCGCGCGGACCGGGTCGCCGCCCGCCGCCCGCATCAGATTGGCCGCCAAGCCCTC
>JADGAL010000347.1:3088-3708 GCA_015232025.1 Alphaproteobacteria bacterium | reverse complement strand
CCGGGCAGGTCGGGCACCACGATGCCGAACGCCGCCGTGTCGGTGCCTTCTTCGATCAGGATCGGGTAGCGCATGAGACACCTATCGCCTTCATCAGCCCCGTGCCGAGGTCCTTCGTCGGGTGGGGCGCCACGACGACCCCGGGCTTGGCTGGATGCTTGAAGACGTGATGCGATCCGCGAACCCTGTCCAGGGTCCAGCCGTCGGCTTCCAGGAGGCGGATCACGTCGGCGCTCTTCATGTGTGTAATCTACACACGGCCGATCAGGCGGCATAGGGTCAGTCCGCCGCCCGTCGCACCGAGGCGGCGATTTCGGCGATGGATCGGAACAGGGTCAGCGGGTCGTCCTTCGAAGGTAGGAAGCCGCGCCGCAGCCAGAACGCCGCCGCGTCGTCGTCGATGGCGCGAGCGACCAGGGCGCGACCGCCGATCAACGCCGCCGCCTGGACGCAGCGAATCAGGGCATGGCGCAGCAGGCCGGTGCCGATGCCCGAGCCGACCCAGCCGACATCCGTCGCCAATTGGCCGAGCAGCAGGCAGGGCACCGGGTCCGGCGGTTGCCCGGTCCTGATCGACCGGGGCAGGGTCGCCGGCACCCAGGACGACGGTGAAGCCCTTT
>JADGAL010000347.1:1777-2946 GCA_015232025.1 Alphaproteobacteria bacterium | reverse complement strand
GGGCGGGCACGGGCTCGGCCGGCGCGGACATCGCCGTCATGAAGGCGTCGAAGCCCTCGGGGCTCATGCGCAGCGGGCCGTTCTCCCCCCGCAGACCGGCCGCCCGGTCGATCAGGGCGAGATCGGACTCGGGCAGGCGCATCGAGAGCGGGCGATCCTTGCGCCGGGTATCGGCGACCATGGCGTCTCTCCTTTCGAACCGCTTCGCCGGGTGGCGAAGCCGGTCAGGGCCGATCTGAAAGACAGACATCGCGGACAAGATGGCGCAGCCAGCGATGCGCGGGGTCGGCATCCAGCCGTGGATGCCATAGCAGCGAAACGGTAATCTCGGGCGGTGTGACCGGAAGCGTATGGCTGACCATCCCCGCCCTCAGAGTGCCGGTATGACGCTCGGGGACCGTGGCGACCAGGTCGGTTCCCCGTGCGAGGGCGAGCGCGGCGGCGAAGCCGCCGACCGAAACCGCTATTCTGCGCTTCAGCCCCACCAATTCCAGCGTCACATCGACCGGCCCCCGCGAGGTGCCGCCGCGCGTCACCGCGACGTGCTCGGCGGCGGCGTAGCGTTCCGCGCCGACATCCCCCGCCGCCAGCGCGTGCCCCGCGCGCACCACGTAGACGAAGCGGTCATGGAATAGAGCCCGCACTCGGAGTTCCGGGCTGGTTTCTTCGCCGATGACGCCGGTCTCGAGGTCGACCGCGCCGTCGCGGAGCGGCCCGCTGTCGCGGTCGGGCTTCTGCAGGAAGCGAAGCCGCACCCCCGGAGCCTGATTCCCCGCGCGTCTCACCAGCGCCGGCCCGAAATTCTCGACGAACCCGTCACTGGCGCGCAGCGTGAAGGTGCGGTCGAGCGTCCCGATGTCCAGCGCCTCGGCCGGCCGCAGAACGGACTGCGCCTCCTGAACGAGAGCGCCCAGTCGCCCGCCCAATTCCACCGCCCGCGGGGTCGGCACGAGACCGCGCCCCGCTCGGACGAGAAGCGGGTCGCCGGTCGCCTCGCGCAGCCGGGCAAGCGTCCGGCTCATGGCGGACGGGCTTAGCCGCAGACGCCGCGCCGCACGGGCGACACTGCCCTCGGCGAGAAGCGCCTCCAGCGCGAGGAGAAGATTGAGGTCGGGCGGGCTCATTCCTCAGCATAGCGACATATGGCGCCCGATGCACGGGTCGACTGC
>JADGAL010000347.1:1235-1767 GCA_015232025.1 Alphaproteobacteria bacterium | reverse complement strand
TGTGAACGATGCGCCTTCCGCCATGTCACGAACAGGCCCACCCTTTCTTTTCCGAAGCGCCGATCCCAGGAGGCCACCAATGTATGAAGCCGCGACACTCCCCAAGAGAAGGTTGGCGCTCGCGGCGCTCTCCTTCTCGATGTTGCTGCCGTCTCTTGGCACGAGCATCGCCAATGTCGCCCTGCCGGCGCTGTCCACCGCCTTCGATGCTTCGTTTCAAGAAGTGCGATGGGTCGTGCTGTCCTATCTGGTCTCGATCACGGCGTTGATCGTCGGCGCCGGGCGGCTGGGCGATCTGATGGGGCGAAGGCGCCTGCTGCTGGCGGGCGTCGCCCTCTTCACCGTCGCGTCCGCGGCGAGCGGCGCCGCCCCGACGCTCTGGCTGTTGATCGCGGCCCGCGCGGTTCAGGGTCTCGGCGCGGCCATCATGATGGCGCACACCGTGGCGCTGGTTTCCGAGATCGTCCCCACGGACAGGACCGGCGCCGCGATGGGCCTGCTCGGCGCCATGTCGGCCGTCGGAACGGCGCTT
>JADGAL010000347.1:522-1217 GCA_015232025.1 Alphaproteobacteria bacterium | reverse complement strand
GCGGCTTCCTGATCGGCGCCTTTGGCTGGCCGGCCATCTTCCACGTCAATGTGCCTCTCGGTCTTGTCGCGTTCCTGATCGCCTGGCGGTCATTGCCCCGAACCCCGCCCGCGCGAGCCGGCACTCGGTTCGATGTTTCGGGAACCCTGCTCCTCGCGATCGGTCTCGCGGCCTACGCGCTTGCGATGACGACCGGCCGCGGCGGCTTCGGCGCCATCAACATCGCCCTGCTCGGCGCCGCCTCCCTGGTCTTGCTCCTGTTCTTCGCGGTCGAGAGGACCGCCGCCGCGCCGCTTATCCGTCTGGCCTTGTTCCGAAACGTCACGCTCGGCGCCGGGTTCGCCATGAGCCTGCTGGTTTCGAGCGTGATCATGGCGACCCTGGTGGTCGGACCCTTTTACCTGTCCGGCGCCCTGGACCTCGCGCCGGCTTCGGTGGGTCTGGTCCTGTCGGTCGGTCCGGTCACCGCCGCCTTGACCGGCATTCCGGCCGGCCGCCTGGCCGATCGCGTCGGCGCGACCCGCATGACGACGATGGGTCTGACCGCCATGGCCCTTGGCTCGAGCGCGCTCGCCCTGATCCCGCCGACCGGCGGCATTCCCGGCTATATGCTCCCGACCATCGTCCTCACCGCCGGCTATGCCATCTTCCAGACCGCGAACAACACGTCCGTCATGGGGGAAGCCACCTCGGAT
>JADGAL010000347.1:0-512 GCA_015232025.1 Alphaproteobacteria bacterium | reverse complement strand
CGGGGCATGATTTCCGGGATGCTGAACCTGTCGCGATATCTCGGGCTGATCACCGGGACCTCGGCGCTTGGCGCCGTCTTCGCCTTCGCCGGCTCGATCCAGGGAGCGAGTTCCAGCGCCGCCGCCGTAACGGCCGGAATGCGGGCCACCTTCGCGGTGGGCTCGATCTTCATAGCCGCCGCGCTGCTGGTCGATTTGATCACGAGGGGCGGTCGCGGTAGGTCGCCAGGGCCTCGGGCATGAGGGCCTGCAACTGCTCGACCCGTTGGCCCGGATCGGGATGTGTGGACAGGAATGCGGGGGGGTGCCCGCCCGAGCGCTCCATGTCCCGCCACAGGGCCACCGCCGCGCGGGGGTCGAAGCCGGCGCGCGCCATGATGGTCAGGCCAAGGCGATCCGCCTCGAGTTCCTGGTTCCTGGAATAGGGCAGGAGGAGCCCGTATTGGGCTCCCAGGCCCAACAGGGTCGACACCGTGCCGGGCGATCCCACGCCGGCCGCCCCAAGCACGGCG
>JADGAL010000346.1:3320-3712 GCA_015232025.1 Alphaproteobacteria bacterium | reverse complement strand
GCCGACTGGCGCCGCGACGCCGCGCTTGGCTGCACCTGCGCGACCTGCCGGGAACTCGCCGGCTTTCTCGACGATCCCGCGCGGAACATGTGGAGCTTGCGGGCGTCGGAGGAACGGCGGAGCCATGTGGAGGAGATGGTTCGTCGGTCGGGGAGCGATCTGGACCTCCGCACCGAGCGGAAGGGACGGCCCTATACATTGGTTTGCGTCAAGAACCAGGGGTCCTACCAACGTCGCCTTGTCGAGCGTCGGCGCGATCTGGAGAACGCGCGGCTGCTGGAACCCAAATCGCCCTGACCCGCGGCCTCGCCGCACATCGCCGGGACACCATCCGCGAACATCCCGCGCCGTCTTTGCAACCCACATCGAAGGTGGTAGCCTTCGCCATGACC
>JADGAL010000346.1:2696-3228 GCA_015232025.1 Alphaproteobacteria bacterium | reverse complement strand
TGCTTCCACGAATTCACACAGGAGGCGGCAGCAGGCTTGGGAGCTGCCCTTGGGCCGGTGCCGGATCCTCGGTGGGCAGTGGTGCCGGGATGCGGGTGAAATCCAGCGTGTAGCTGCCGAAACGGTTGATGTGTTCGGTCTGGTAGGGGCTCAGCCCGGCCAGGGCGGCATCGTCAATGGGCACGCCCTCCGCAGCCAGCTGGTCGAGGCTCCGGGTCATTCCGACGTTGGTGTGGAAGATCAGCAGGTTAGCCACGAGGTGGTTGTACTTGATGAGCTTGCGCTGTTCGTCCCGCACCCCCTCGCTGACCAGCCCGCTTTCACCGAACGCTGCCCATTGGGCGAATTTATTAAACATCTCGCTCTTGTTCGTGGCGGCCTGGATCGTGTGGCGGAGTTCCAGTGACGATAGATATTTCAGGAGGAAGACCGTGCGGACCACCCGGCCGAGTTCCCGGAAGGCAAAGTACAGCTTGTTCTTCCGGCTGTAGGTACTGAGCCGACTCAGGATTGTCGACGGCCGGATGCGCCC
>JADGAL010000346.1:2028-2659 GCA_015232025.1 Alphaproteobacteria bacterium | reverse complement strand
GATCAAGTTCCAGTTCACCGTGGCGGTGAACAGGCTGTCGATGTGGGGGTAGACGTGATCCTTGTCGGGCCGGTGGAAGTGCAGATCCTGCCAGTTGCGAATGCGCGGCATCAGTTGGATCCCGAGCAGGTAGGCCAAGCCGAAGATCGGTGCGCTCTGGCCCTGGGTGTCAGCGTGCAGCGTGTCGGGCTGGAGCGCCGATCGGTTGTCGCTGACGATGTCCAGGATCGCGTTGCCCTCCCAGGCGCCGCAGGCCATGAAGCGCGAGTACAGCGCGATGTAGGTGTCGGAGACCAAGTAGTAGCCGATTCCGCCGTAACCGCCATACCGGATGTGGTACTCGGACATCAGGCTCTGCGGGTGGAGATCCCACTGCGTCCCGTCGGCCGAGGCCGAGCGCCCGCTGCCCCAGTACCGCGGCAGCCGAAACCCGGCGTAGGCGTCGATGACGGTGGTGATGGCTGCGTCGAGCGCCTCTTCGGTGACGTGGCGCTGGTTGAGGAAGGCGATCTGGCGCCGGTCCAGCGTCTTCATGGCCCGCGCCGCTTGCGACGGGCCCAGCTTGCAGCCGTAGCAGAAAGCGGTGGCGAGGTAACGCTCCCGCGGCCGGTCGATTTTGGCGTCGAACCCG
>JADGAL010000346.1:0-1947 GCA_015232025.1 Alphaproteobacteria bacterium | reverse complement strand
CCAGCCGCTCCTTCAAGCGGCGCTCCAGTTCCGCCGCCCCGGTGGCTTCGGGCCGGGCGCGCAGCCGCTTGAGGACCGGCTTGCCGTTGACAATCTCGACATGCTCGTTGGCCGGAAGGCCGGCATCGGCGGCCTCGGCCGTCGTCGACAGCCGCTCGCGCAGCACGGCGATGATGGCGGTGGGGCTGGCCGGCAGGCCGGCCTGCTCGGTGTAGGCGGCGATGTCCCGCTGGTAGGTGTTCCAGGACACGAGCTGGTCGCGATAATCACCGTAGGTTTCGCTGCCGGGAATGCACAGGTCGCCAGACTTGAGGTCGATCATGACCTGGGTGAACAGGCAGAGTTCGAAGAACCGGCGGTCTATGGTCGAGGGCGCCGGATCTCGGGCCTTGCACCCGAACACCAGCGGCCACCACGACGCCGGCACGAAGGACAGATCGACCCCGGCAATGCGCAGCGTGGGCTGAGGCTGGTCGCGATGCGCCAGCACGAAGGGGATCGCCTGCTCCAAGCTGCGGTCCTGCGAGGTCGTGACCAGGGGGACGGTTGCCAGGAAGCGCAGGAACATTCGGCGCTGGCCGCGGGCAAAGCGGACCAGGAAGGGAATATGCCCGTGTTCGGTCGTGGCAGCGTGCGCCGCGCAGCGCTCCAGAATGGTCTCGGCGTCCGGCAGAAGCAACGCCTCGACCGCGGCCAGCCGCTGCTCCGGCGGCTCCTCGGCGCGGCAAGCCAGAACGGTGTCGCGCAACAGGGCGACCAGGGCCTCGGCGTGTTCGTACTGCTGCAGCTGCTGGGCGGCCAACGCTTCCTTGGCGCGGGCGTGGGTTCGCTGCACCTGCCGGATGAACATGTCGGCCAGGTCGTCGAAGGTCCGGGCGATCTGGCTTTGCACCAGCGCCGCCATCAGCGTCAGCCGCTTCGTCTCGACCATTTCGGCCAGAACGTTGGCGGTCAGCGCACGCGCCTCGGTGGCGAAGGAGCGGACCTTGGCGGCAGGCAGTGATGTGAACACCGCGGTGCCGTCCCCCTGGTCCCGCAGCCAATCGAGATGAAGCAGGAAATCGCGCATGTGCCGCGGCGTCGGCCGCTTCGGCTCGGTCTTGACGCGGTCCCAGGCGGTGCGTGCCTGGCCAAGCGGCAGGATCAGCAGGTCGTTAAGGCGCCGGCGCGTTTCAGCCGGCAGGGCACCGGCGACCCGCCGGTAGTAGTCGCGGTTCGCCGTGGCGCGGGCCGCCATGGCGATCTTCACCAGGGTGCCGAAAGCCGGCAGCTCGAAGCGTCGGCGCACCAGCTCCTCGATGACGGCGTTTATGATGTCGGCGACACCGTCGCGCAGCCGCGCGGCTTCGGCGGCAGCCTCCTCGGCCACGCCGCGCGCCCTGCTGCCGAAGGCGGCGACCCCAAGGTACTCGCGCACCAAGCCGGTCAACCGGCTGCGGTAGGTGGATGCCTGGTAATCGGCCAGCACGGCGGCGGGGGTGATCACGCGCGAAGCCGTCTCCGCCACATGCTCGACGATGGCGAGGGGGATCCGCTCGAACGGGACGAAGTGCCCCAGCCGCTGAAAGGTTTTGAGCAAGATGAGCAGGGCCAACCGCGGGCCGGGCCGACGGGCTTGGCGACGGACGAAAGCGATCTCCGCCGGCGTTGGCGTGAAGCGCGCCACCTCGGTGGCCGACGGATTGGCCTCCAGGCAGGGGTAGGCGGTGTCACTGACCAGGGGCATGGGGGGCGGGACGTGGACGGGCGTGCCGGCCAGCAGCTGCTCGCGGATGTCCGGATCACCGGGACAGCTCTCAAGATCGCGCCGCTTCAGGCGGTAACGCCGGAGGCGGCCGAGCATCTGGCCTACCGTGTCCAGGCGCTGATGCCGCGGGTGCGGATCACCGAGCTGCTGGCCGAGGTCTCCCGTTGGACCGGACTGGCGGAGTGCTTCACCCATCTGCG
>JADGAL010000345.1 GCA_015232025.1 Alphaproteobacteria bacterium | reverse complement strand
TGGTATTGCTCGTGGGTTCCGATGTCGAGCCAATATTCGTGGACCGGGAAGCTGCCGATCCGTTGGCCGTCGTTCATCAGCCGGGTCAGCAGGTCGGTCATGTCGAGCGCGGCGCCCGGCTCGATCGCGTCGAGCGCGGACGGGCCGACCACATAGATCCCGGTGTTGACCACCATGCTGTAGCTCGGCTTTTCCCGAACCGCGACGATGCGCGAGCCGTCCATGTCGAACACGCCGAACGGGATCTGATAGGTCTCCAGCTTGGTGGCCACGGTGACCGCGTTGCCTTCGCGCTCGTGGTGGCCCAGCATGTGGCGCAGCGGCACCTCGGTCAGAAGATCGGCGTTCATCAGCAGGAACGGCTCGGATGGCCGTTGGGGCAGGCAGGCCAACGACCCGGCGGTGCCCAGCGGCTCGCGTTCGACGACGAACTCGACCCGATCGCGGTAGCGCGGCACGCTGCGCACCATGGCGATGATGTCCTCGGCGCGATAATGAAGCGTGAGATAGACCTTCTCGAAACCCTCGTTCAGCACCTGGTCGAGCAGGATGAACAGGACCGGCCGGCCGGCGACGCACAGCAGGGGTTTGGGGGCGTCGGCGGTAAGCGGACGCAGGCGCGTGCCGAAGCCTCCCGCCATCACCACGGCGAGCTGCGACCGGCGATGCGCGGCGAAATGCACGAAGTCACGCATGGGACGACGGTACACCAGCCGTTTCCGATCGTCCAGCGCGGGGACGGAAGGAGGTCATACCGGCGAGCGGTCGAAATGACCGATCGTCGGTAAAGCCGCCATTGCGGCGGCGGCCAATCAATTTATTGGCTCGCCGGTATCATACGTGGTCGCGGGCGCCGGCCGACGACCCGGCCGCCCGGTACCAATCGACCGTCAGGGCCAAGCCGCGCCGAAAGCCCTCGCGTCCGCCCCAGGCCGGGCGCCAGCCGGTCGTCTCGCGGATCAACCGGTTGTCGGCCCACAGGCGCTCGACCTCGCTGGCGGCCGGCCGAAGGCGCGGGGCGTCGCATTCCGCCTCGAGCGGAACGCCGATCACCTCGGCGATCAGCGCCAGCACCTCGCCGATCGACACCTCGAAATCGCTGCCGGCGTTGACCACGCCGCCGATCGCCGCGTCGCTGTCGGCCACCGCCACGAAGGCCGCCGCCAGGTCTTGGACGTAATTGAAGTCGCGGGTCGGATGCAGCGCGCCCAGGCGAATGCGGGTCCGCCCGGCCAGGGCCTGGGTGATGATGGTCGGGATGACGGCGCGCGTCGACTGCCGCGGGCCATAGGCGTTGAACGGCCGGATCACCGCCACCGGCAGCCCGAACGAGCGGTGAAAGGACAGGGCCAGTTGGTCGGCGGCGATCTTGGTCGCGGCGTAGGGCGACTGGGCGTTCAGCGGATGCGCCTCGCTGATCGGCACGAACTGGGCGGTTCCGTACACCTCGCTGGTCGAGGTGTGGACCACCCGCTCGACCTCGTGCTCGATGGCGGCCCGCAGCACGTTCAGCGTGCCTTCGATATTGGTCGTCACATAGGACCGCGGAGCCTGATACGAGTAGGGGATCGAGATCAGCGCCGCCAGATGCATCACCACCCGGCAGCCCGCCACCGCCCGGCGCACGCCGTCCGGGTCGCGGATGTCGCCCCGGACGATCTCGACCGAGCCGCGCAGGTCGGGCGCCAGCGCGTCAAGCCAGCCGGCCGTTCCGTTGGCGTTGTAATGCGCGAAGGCGCGGACGGTTCGGCCACGACGGACCAGCTCTTCGACCAGGTGGGACCCGATGAAGCCTCCCGCGCCGGTCACCAGTACAGGGCCGCCCATGGTGATGTGTCCTTCCTGCTTCGCCGCGCGACCGGTCAGGCGATCACTCTGCGCCGGATCATCAGCTTGAAGTCGGACTTCGCGGCATCGACGACAAAGAATGGCTGACTGTAGACCTTTACCGTTTCATTATGAAAGATCACATACTCGCCCATATATGGTCTCATTCCGGATGGGTCCGTGTCCCTTTGTACCCAACCTGAATGAATCCGCTCTCTCGCAAGTATCGCCTCGCACTGATTGTCGTAATCTTCATGATGGCGCTGGCTGATCTGGCCCGATCGCACGCCGAATGCGCCAATCATGACGTCTGTGCAATGAAGCTTGGCCAACCGTGAGAACCGAGCCCATAGCTCAAAGTCCGCCGCAAGATGATAATCAAGGTTCAAGGTTGCTCCGGCGCGATCCCAAAGGCTTCTCCGCCAAAACGTGCTTTCCTGTTGAATTGCGGAAACACATCTCGGCCGGTGAATCGGGCCATAGACCCCATCCAGCAAGGCATCGCGCGAAAACCCAGGAACGACGGTATGGGTCAAGCGGCCGCCGCTCGATAAAACTGGACTAAGGGTGGTCAACCACTCGACTTGCGGAAAAGCCTCGAATATGTCGACAACGGCCGACAGCGCTCCCGGCAATAATATGTCGTCTGATCCCAGCCACCCCATTATCTCGCCGCTGGACATGGAAAATCCGCGCAAGACCGCACTATAATGGCCGGAATCCTTTTCCGATATCAGCGTGGCCACATTGTCGGAGAACGTATTTACGATATCGACGGTGCCATCGGTGGAGCCGCCATCCATTACGATGTATTCAACGTTTTTCTTTTGAGAAATTACGCTGACTATGGTTCTTGCTATCGTTTCCTCTGCATTGAGGCAGGGGGTGACAATTGTAATCTTCAACCTCGCCTCCCGCGCCTCGCGTCGGACGTCCCGATCGCCTTCGGCTACCGGGGTCTCCGGGCCGGCACTTCCTGTGTCCTGGCGAAAAGGCTCGGCCACCGCTTTTATGCGCGCCTCTCACCCCAGAAGCTTAGTAGCAAACCGGGATGCGTTCCGCCTGTCAACCGCAATAAGAAACGTTGCTGCCCAGTTTCATGCGGATGCGGGGCTTCAGCCCGCGCGCGGCGAAAAAGCGCGGGTGCCCGAGCCGGGCTCGCGCAGAAGGATCGGCTCGCATGCCCGTGCTTGACACGGGCATCCACGTGTCACCGCCCATCCCATTGTTTCCAAGGCTGTTCCCGCCAAGCCGCGTATCGGCCGGTTCCCTTGGGCCGTGTGGTCAGGCCCCGATCACATGGTCGATGCGCCGCTCGAGTTGGGGGCCGGTGACGGGTTTCAGGACGAAGGCGTCGACGCCCAGGTCGCGGGCCTTGACCACCATCTCGGACTCGCCGTGGCTGGTCAGGAAGATCACCTTGGGCAGGGGCAACGACCCGCGGCGCAGGGTCTCAAGGAATTCCAGCCCGTCGACCGGTTGCATCTCGATGTCGCAGATGACGAGGTGCGGCCGGAAGCTGGCGACGGCCTCCAAACCCGAGGCGCCGTCCTTGGCCTCGCCGATGTCTTGGAACCCGGCCTGGCGCAGCAGCATCGTAACGATCCGCCGCACGAAGGCTTGATCGTCGATGACCAGAACCCGGATTTCTTCCTTCTGCTTTGGAAATTTCATGTCGTCGGCTGATCTGTTTCGCTCAAGGCGGCGACGGCCTGTTCGGTCCGGGCGAAGGCGTCTCGCAGCCGGGTCGCCATGGCCGCCGCCTCGTCCATCCTAGCGTCAATCAAGGCGGTTTCGAAAGCTTGGAATGCCTCGCCCAACGCCATGGCGCCCGCCATGCGCGCCGCGCCCCGCCCGGCATGGGCGGCGCGGCGGGCGGCCTCGGGCTGGCCG
>JADGAL010000344.1:2707-3738 GCA_015232025.1 Alphaproteobacteria bacterium | reverse complement strand
CATGCCCGAGCGCATGTTCGAGGTCGACCGCTTCCTGACCGACGTCAAGGCGACCATGGACAAGTACAATCGCTGCGTCGTGGCGGTCAGCGAAGGCGTCCACGACGAACATGCCCGAGCGCATGTTCGAGGTCGACCGCTTCCTGACCGACGTCAAGGCGACCATGGACAAGTACAATCGCTGCGTCGTGGCGGTCAGCGAAGGCGTCCACGACGCCAGCGGCGAGCCCATCGTCACCAAGCTGGCCACCGAGGTCGAGAAGGACGCCCATGGCAACGTCCAGCTTTCCGGCACCGGCGCCCTGGCCGACCTGCTGACCGAGGAGATCAAGAACAAGCTGGGCATCAAGCGGGTGCGCGGCGACACGCTGGGCTACCTGCAACGCTCGTTCGCCGGCTGCGTCTCGGATGTCGATCAGCGCGAGGCGCGCGAGGTCGGCGAAAAGGCCGTGCAATACGCGATGTGGGAAAACCGCGACGGCTCGGTGGCCATCCAGCGCACCGGATTCTATTCGGTCGACTACAAGCTGGTGCCGCTCGAGATGGTGGCCGGCAAGACCAAGACCATGCCCGACGAGTTCATCAACGCGGCCGGCACCGACGTCACCGACGCCTTCCGGCTTTACCTGCGGCCGCTGCTCGGCTCGCGCATGCCCGACGTGTTCCGGCTGCGCACCGGCTCGACCCTGGTCGAAAAAATCCTGCGCAAGTAGGTTGGATGGGTGGGGCGCCAAGACCATTCGGTCTTGGCGTCCGTCCAAAGCAAAGGAAGATGGGAAACACCAAGGACACCAAGGACACCAAGATGACGGGAAACATGGCGCGCGATGTCGCCTCCCTCCCGGTCTCTTGGTGTCCTTGGTGTCCTTTGTGTTAAGAACCTCGTGTGTCCCCGAACTCAGTCGTGCGGGTGGTAATCGAACCAGAGGGTCATCTGGTAATCGATGGTGACCTCTTCGCCCTTCTTGATGTCGCGCAGCGCGACCACGTCGAGGAGCAACTCGTCGATGTGGCGGATGAACTCGGCGTTG
>JADGAL010000344.1:1835-2614 GCA_015232025.1 Alphaproteobacteria bacterium | reverse complement strand
CTCCCACATGAAGACGTAGGTGAAGATGACCGTCTTGTCGACGGCCGGCCGATCCTCGCTGGGGATCAGAAGCACCGGCGAACGCTCGATCAACTCACCCTTGCGGATATCCTCCGCGGCGACCACTCCCCGGCCCTTTTTGCCCAGGTCATGAACCTGGAGAAGCTTGCGAGTGTCACTTCTCGGCCGCATCGGCGTCGCTCCGTGCCGTTGAGCGCCAGCGTGGCGCCCGAGTCGGCATTACGTCCAAAGCGGGCCGGAGTCAAGGGGCCGGGCGCGTCAAAGCCGTTCGGATATATCGCGAACGTTGCGGACCAGGATATTCAGGAGGGCTCGGACGAACGAGTCGGTCTTGCGCAGTTTTTCTTCGAAGGCCGAGCGGCCGACCACCACCAGCACCGAGACTTCGAGGGCCCGCGCGGTGGCCATGCGCGGCTTGTTGTCGATCAGGGCCATCTCGCCGAAAATGCCGCCCGCCCCGATGACGCCCAGCCGCGTCTCGCCGCCATAACCTTCCTTGACGATCTCGATCGCGCCGGTCTGGACCAGATAGGCGCAACGGCCCTCGTCACCTTCCTTGAAGATGATGTCGCCTTCAGCAAACGGCTTTCTATCCAGGATCATCGCGCGTGCCGGATTGGTCATGAAAGAAGCCTAGCATAGGTGTGGGGCGCGTCAACCATTGGCGGGCCGGCCGATCACCAGCGCGACGGCGGCCGCCACCACCAGCATGCCGGCCAGCGCCATCGCGCCCAACCGCTCGTCGAACAGCAGCCAAG
>JADGAL010000344.1:0-1609 GCA_015232025.1 Alphaproteobacteria bacterium | reverse complement strand
TGGATCGCCGTGCCGCTGGCCAGATTCATGCCCGAGCAAAAGCGCTTCTGATACAGCGTGCCGGCCGTGATGCCGGCCAGCGCCATCGCCGCCAGGCCCAGGGCGCCGGGGCCGAAGCCCGCGAAGACGGCCGCGCCGGCCGGGGCCAGCTTGTCGCCCAGCACCAGCGTCACGCCCGCGAGGCCAAGCGACAGGCCCAGCCATTGGCGGGGCGTCACGCGCTCGCCCACCACGCGGCGGGCCAGCATCGCGGTCAACAGCGGTTGCAGGCCGACGATCAGCGAGCACAACCCCGCCGGCATGCCGGCGTGGATGGCGGCGAACACGCCCCCCAGATAGGCGGCGTGGACCAGCAGCCCGGACACCGCGATGTGTCCCGCCTCGGCCAGATCGCGCGGCCACGCCGAACGCAGAACGAGCGCCAAGGCGGACAGCAGCCCGGCGACGATCGCCATGCGGGTGAACAAGAAGGTGAACGGCTCGCTGAACGGCAAACCGAGCTTGGCGCCGATGAAGCCGGTGCTCCACAGCACGACGAAGACGGCGGGGGTCGCCGCGATCCAATTGACATCCAAGCGAGGCATCGGGCGAGCGGCCAAAATGGGCGAGGGCGCCAGTGTGGGGCGCCCCCGCCCGCCCGGTCAAGCTACCCGCGTTCGCGCCGCCCGACGACCATCCGGTAAATGGCCAGAATGACGATCGCCCCAAGGACCGCCCCGATGAAGCCGGCGGCGTCGCCGGGGCTGTACCAGCCGACCGCGCGCCCCAGCATTGTGGCGACCCAGGCCCCGGCGATGCCGAGCAGAATGGTGACGATGAAGCCTCCGGGATCGCGGCCGGGCATCAGCAACTTGGCGATGATGCCGGCGATCAGTCCGATGATGATGGCGCCTATGATCTGCATGACTCCTCCTCCCTCGGACGAGTCAACGCGGCCAAGCGCCGACTGTTCCGCCACGTTGCCTGCCGCCGTCGGCGGTGGTACCATTCCCAGCCCTTTGGATTCCCCGCCGTCGATGGACAAGAGCGCACCCCCCCCGGTCGGTTTCGACCTGTCCTCGCTGCACGTCCTGATCGTCGACGACGATCCGATGGCGCGCCGCATGGCGGTCGAGACGTGCAAACGCTACGGCGCCGGCTCCTACGAGGTCGCCGCCAACGGCGTGGACGCCATGCTGCTGCTGCTGACCAATCACGCGCGCATCAACGTCATCGCCTGCGACTGGATGATGCCGGGCGCCACCGGGCTCGAATTGCTCGCCCAGGTGCGCGAGATGGGACTCGACTGCCCCTTCCTGATGGTCACCGGCAAGGCCGATCGCGGCGCCGTGATGATGGCCAAGAAGGCGGGAGTCTCCGACTTCCTGCTGAAGCCGTTCCGGCCCGTCGATCTGGCCGAAAAGCTGTTCAACCTCTCGCCGACCGGGCGGACGCCGATCAGCCTGTCGGATTTGAACATCGGGTCGCGGCCGGCGGCCAAGCCGGTGCCGGTGTCCGAGCCGAAGATCGCGGCGCCCCCGGTGCCGAAGCCGGTGCCGGTGTCCGAGCCGAAAATCGCGGCGCCCCCGGTGCCGAAGCCGGTGCCGGTGTCCGAGCCGAAAATCGCGGC
>JADGAL010000343.1 GCA_015232025.1 Alphaproteobacteria bacterium | reverse complement strand
CCACGCCTCGTTCAGCGATTTCATCTCGGCGACCGAGGCCAGCACCTTGCCGTCCAGCGTCAGCACGGTTCCGCCGGTGGTGCCGATGCGGGCGCAGGGGATGGCGGCGGTTTTCGCTTCGGCCAGCAGGGCTTCGGCTTGGGCGGCGGGCAGGGTGACCAGATAGCGGGCCTGATCCTCGCCGAACGCCCAGGCGTGCGGGGCGATTCCCGACTGGGAGTCGAGGCGGGCGCCTATGCCTGAGGCCATCGCCATCTCGGCGGCGGCGACCAGCAGGCCGCCATCCGACAGATCGTGGCAGGCGGTCAGGCGGCGTTTGCCGATCTGGGCGCGGACGAAGTCGCCGACGCGGCGCTCGGCGGCCAGATCGACGGGGGGTGGCGCGCCCTCCTCGCGGCCGTGAAGCTCGCGCAGGTATAGCGACTGGCCCAGCCAGCCCGTGGTTTCGCCCAACAGCAGGATGGCCTCGCCGTCGGCCTTGAAGGGCACGGTGACGGCCAGGGTGGCGTCGGCCAGCAGGCCGACCGCGCCGATCGCCGGGGTGGGCAGGATCGGTTGGCCGTTGGTCTCGTTGTAAAGCGAGACGTTGCCCGACACGACGGGGAAGTCGAGCGCCCGGCAGGCCTCGCCCATGCCCTGGATGGCCTCGACGATCTGGCCCATGATCTCGGGCTTCTGCGGGTTGCCGAAGTTCAGATTGTCGGTGACGGCCAGCGGCAGGGCGCCGGTCGCGGTGATGTTGCGATAGGCCTCGGCGACCGCTTGGCGACCGCCCTCCATCGGGTCGGCCAAGCAATAGCGCGGGGTGCAATCGGTGGTCACCGCCAGCGCCTTTTTGGTGCCGTGGATGCGGACCATCGAGGCGTCGCCGCCGGGACGGATCATGGTGTCGCCCATCACCATGTGGTCGTACTGCTCCCAAATCCAGCGCCGCGAGGCGAGGTCGGGGCAGGCCAGCAGGGCGCGCAGGGCGGTGGCGGGGTCGGTCTCGGGCACTTGCTCGGCGGGCACCACCGGCTGGCGGGCCGGCGAGACCCATGGCCGGTCGTATTCCGGCGAGGCGGCGGCGAGCGGCGCGATCGGCAGATCGGCGACCACCGTGCCGCTTTTGGTCAGCACCATGCGGCCGGAATTGGTGAGGTGGCCGACGATCGCGAAGTCCAGCTCCCACTTCTCGAAGATCGAGCGGGCCAGATCCTCGCGGCCGGGCTTCAGCACCATCAGCATGCGTTCCTGGCTTTCGGACAGCATGATCTCGTAGGGAGTCATGCCGGGCTCGCGGCAGGGCACCGCGTCGAGGTCCATCTCGATGCCGGTTTCGCCCTTCGACGCCATCTCGAACGACGACGAGGTCAGGCCGGCGGCGCCCATGTCCTGGATGGCGACGATCGCGTCGGTGGCCATCAATTCGAGGCAGGCCTCGATCAGCAGCTTCTCGGTGAAGGGGTCGCCGACCTGCACGGTGGGCCGCTTCTCCTCGGAATCCTCGGAGAACTCGGCCGAGGCCATGGTGGCGCCGTGGATGCCGTCGCGCCCGGTCTTCGAGCCGACATAGACCACCGGATTGCCGATGCCCACCGCCGCCGAATAGAAGATGCGGTCGGTCGGCGCCAGCCCGACGGTCATCGCGTTGACCAGGATGTTGCCGTTGTAGCTGGCGTGGAAATTGGTCTCGCCGCCGATGGTCGGCACGCCGACGCAATTGCCGTAGCCGCCGATGCCGGCCACCACGCCCGACACCAGATGGCGGGTCTTGGGATGGTCGGGGCTGCCGAAACGCAGGGCGTTCATGTTGGCGATGGGGCGGGCGCCCATCGTGAAGACGTCGCGCAGGATGCCGCCCACGCCGGTCGCGGCGCCCTGATAGGGCTCGATGAACGAGGGGTGGTTGTGGCTTTCCATCTTGAAGATGATCGCCTGACCATCGCCGATGTCGATCACGCCGGCGTTCTCGCCGGGGCCGCAGATCACCCAGGGCGCCGTGGTCGGCAGGGTCTTCAGCCACTTCTTCGAGGATTTGTACGAGCAGTGCTCGGACCACATCACCGAGAAGATGCCCAACTCGGTGCGGTTCGGCTGGCGGCCCAGCAATTCGACGGCGTGCGCCCATTCGTCCATGGTCAGGCCGTGGGCGGCGACGATTTCGGGAGTGATCTCGCTCACGACAAAGCCTCCACCAAACCATCGAACATCGGCTTGCCATCCGTGCCGCCCAGCATGGCGTCGGCCAGACGCTCGGGGTGGGGCATCAGACCCAGCACATTGCGGCGCTCGTTGAACACGCCCGCGATATTGGCCAGCGAGCCGTTGGGATTGGACCGGGGCGACAGGCTGCCACCCTCGTCGCAATAGCGGAAGGCGACCTGGCCCTCGTCCTCGACCCGCTTGTGGGTGTCGGGGTCGGTGAACCAGTTGCCGTCGTGATGGGCGACCGGCGCGCGGATCACCTGGCCCGGCGCGTACCCCTTGGTGAAGGCGGAATTGGTCGCCTCGACCCGCAAGCAAACGTCGCGGCACACGAATTTCAGGCCGGCGTTGCGCATCAAGACGCCCGGCAGCAGCCCCGCCTCGGTGAGGATCTGAAAGCCGTTGCAGATGCCCAGCACGAAGGCGCCTTGCTCGGCGCGCGCCTTGACCTCGCGCATCACCGGCGAATGCGCGGCCATCGCGCCCGAGCGCAGATAGTCGCCATAGGAAAACCCGCCCGGCACGACGATCAGGTCGAGCGGCGGCAATTCCGTGTCGCGATGCCAGATCATGAGCGGCTTGGCGCCCATGCTGGCCTCCAGCGCCACGGCGACGTCGCGGTCGCAGTTGGAGCCGGGGAAGACGATGACGGCGGCCTTCAAAGGCTTTGTCCTCTGATGGGGGATATCTGGCCGCTTACATACGACGCACGGGGGATGCGCGCAAGCCGTTGCGGTCGGGCCGCCCATGCCATTGTTTCCAAGGCTGTTCCCACGGAGCCGCGTGGATGGCCGGATCAAGTCCGGCCATGACGAATGGAGAGGATGCTCTAGTACCGGCGAGCGTCTGCGGCATGGCCGATCGAGAAACTGGCGGACGGCCCGTGACAGGGCGCCGCCCTCAGCCGATCTCGACCGAGAAGTTCTCGATCACCGTGTTGGCGAGCAGGGTCTTGCACATGGCTTCGACGCTGGCCTTGGCCTTGGCGGGGTCGGTCTCGGCGAGGTCGAGCTCGATGTACTTGCCCTGCCGCACGTCGTCGACGCCGCCGAATCCCAGGCTGCCCAGGGCGTGCTGCACCGCCTTGCCCTGGGGGTCGAGGACGCCGTTCTTCAAAGTGATGTGAACCTTGGCCTTCACGTCGGTGCTTTCCTTATTGGAGGGTGTTGGGGCCCTTCAAGTCGCGCGGGCCGCCCTCGGGCAGAATCCCCAAGCGGCGAGCCACTTCCTGATAGGCTTCCTCGACATTGCCGAGGTCGCGGCGGAAGCGGTCCTTGTCCATCTTCTCGTTGGTCTTGACGTCCCACAGCCGGCACGAATCGGGGCTGATCTCGTCGGCCAGCACGATTTGCATGTCGTCGCCCGTCCACAGCCGGCCGAACTCGATCTTGAAGTCGACCAGACGGATGCCGATGCCCAAAAACAGGCCGGTCAGGAAATCGTTGATCCGCAAGGTCAGCGAGATCATCTCGTCGAGATCTTGGATGGTCGCCCAACCGAAGGCGGTGATGTGCTCCTCCGAGACCATCGGGTCGCCCAACTCGTCGTTCTTGTAGCAGTATTCGACGATG
>JADGAL010000342.1 GCA_015232025.1 Alphaproteobacteria bacterium | reverse complement strand
GTGACACCTTCGAGGAGGAGCGCCGCCGCCGCCAGCGGGTCGATCCCGCCGTGGTCGCCGCCGCCTTGCGCGCCCTCGACGAGGTGGAGGAAGCCCACATTACGATTAATTAATCTCTTCGCAAGCGCGGCGTAATGGCGGGCGCACCATACTCTTGGCAACCGTCTTCGATCACGAGAGTCTTTGCATGAATCCGATGAAGAGGACATTCGTTTCGACCGCCGCCCTGGCCGCCTTGGCCCTCGGGCTGGTCGCCCACGACGCCCGCGCCGCCCTCGACCCGGCCGCCGCTCCCGCCACCTCCACGACCGTCCTGGCCCCCCAGGCCGGCTTCGCGGATCTGGTCGAGAAGGTCAAGCCCGCCGTCGTCAACATCTCGACCACCCAGAAGGTGGACCGCGAGCGCGCCTCCCCCCATCGCGATCGCGGCGCCCCCCGTCTTCCCCCCGGCGTTCCCGAGGAGTTCCGCCGCTTCTTCGAGCGTCAGGCCACGCCCCCGGCCGAGGACTTGAACGCGCTCGGCTCGGGCTTCATCGTCGACCCGGCCGGCTGGGTGGTGACCAACAACCACGTGGTGGGCGAAGCCGACCAGATCACCGTGGTGCTGGCCGACGGCACCAAGCTGCCCGCCACCTTGAAGGGCCGCGACGACAAGACCGACATCGCGCTCCTCAAGGTCGAAAGCGCCAAGCCGCTGCCGTTCGTCGCCTTCGCCCAAGCCGACACGGCGCGGGTCGGCGACTGGGTGATCGCGGTGGGCAACCCGTTCGGCCTGGGCGGCTCGGTCAGCGCCGGCATCGTCTCGGCGAATGGCCGCGACATCAATTCCGGCCCCTATGACGATTACATCCAGATCGACGCCCCGATCAACCGCGGCAATTCCGGCGGCCCGACCTTCAATCAGACGGGCGAGGTGATCGGCGTCAACACGGCGATCTTCAGCCCCAATGGCGGCAGCGTCGGCATCGGCTTCGCGGTGCCCGCCTCGATCGCCCGCGAGGTGGTCGCCCAGTTGCGTGAAACGGGCGGCGTCGAGCGCGGCTGGCTGGGCGTGCAGATCCAAGGCGTGACGCCCGAGATCGCCAAGGCGATCGGCATGGCCGAGCCGAAGGGCGCCCTGATCGCCGAGGTCCTGTCGAACGGCCCGGCCGCCGGGGCCGGCTTCCAAACCGGCGACGTGATCGTGGGCTTCGCCGGCGAGCCGATCGCCGAGGCCGGCGACCTGCCGCGCCGCGTCGCCAAGGCGCGGGCCGGCGACAAGGTCCAGGTCCAGGTGATCCGCCAGGGCAAGGCGGTCGATCTGCCGGTCACCGTGGCGCGCATGCCCGCCCCGGAAAAGAAGATGTCCGACGCCACCCCGGCCGCTCCGGCCGGCGACGCGCTGGGCATGGCGCTGACCGCCCTGACCCCCGATCTGCGCGACGGGCTGCGCCTGCCGCCCGGCGGCGGCGGGGTGATGGTGCGCGAGGTCGATCCCCAAGGCGTCGCGGCGGCGGAAGGCATCCGGGCCGGCGACGTGATCCTGGGCATCGATCAGGAAACGGTCACATCCCCCTCGGAGGTGGCCAAAAAGGTGGACGAGGCCAGGGCGTCAAAGCGCTCCGGCGTTCTGGTCCTGCTCCACCGTGACGGCGGTCGACGGTTCGTGGCGCTCCCCCTGGCCTGAACCGTCGACGACAGGGCGCCGCCCCGTACCTCCCCCCTCCCCGGGGCGGCGCCCTTTCCGTCGAGGCCATCGATCTTATATGATGGCGCCCATGAGACTCCTGTTGATCGAAGACGATGCCGAGACGGCGTCCTACATGCTGAAGGGCCTGAAAGAGGTCGGGCACGTCGTCGACCATGCGGCCGACGGCACCGAGGGCCTGTACATGGCGGCCGAGCGGCGCCACGACGTGCTGATCGTCGACCGCATGCTGCCCGGCATCGACGGACTGTCGATCATCCGCACCCTGCGCGCGGCGGGCAATGTCACCCCCGTGCTGGTGCTCAGCGCGCTGGGCAAGGTCGACGACCGGGTGCTGGGCTTGAAGGCCGGCGGCGACGACTATCTGGTCAAGCCCTACGCCTTCGCCGAATTGCTGGCCCGCATCGAGGCGCTGGCCCGGCGCCAGGCGGCGGCCCCGGCCGAAATCACCACCCTGCGGGTCGAGGATCTGGTGATGGACCTGCTGACCCGCACGGTCAGCCGATCCAACCATCCCGTCGAGTTGCAGCCCCGCGAATTCAAGCTGCTGGAATTTTTGATGCGCCACGCCGGTCAGGTGGTGACGCGGACCATGCTGCTGGAAAACGTCTGGGACTATCATTTCGATCCCCAGACCAATCTGATCGACGTCCACATCAGCCGTTTGCGCCAGAAGGTGGACAAGGGCTTCGACCAGCCCCTGATCCATACGGTGCGCGGCGCCGGGTATATGTTGCGTGGAGCATCTTAACCTCCTCCGCACCACGAGCTTCCGGCTCGCCCTGAGTTACCTGGTGGTGTTCACCGCCTCGGCGCTGATGCTGCTGGGCGCCGTCTGGCTGACCACCGCCTCGTTCGTCGAGCAACAGATCAAGGAGACCATCACCGCCGAGATCACCGGCCTGTCCGAGCAGTACCGCGAGCGCGGCCTGCCCGGCCTGACCTCGGTGATCAACGACCGCTCGGCGGCCAGCCTGGAACGCAACACCATCTATCTGCTCGACGCCCCCGATCAGGGCCACCTCGCCGGCAACCTGTTCGGCTGGCCCGAATCCGAGGCCGACGTCGATGGCTGGTTGCGCTTCCCGGTCGAGCGGGTGCGCGACCCGGCGCAGCGGGACGAACACATCACCGACGCGCTGGCCCGCACCTTCAGCCTGCCCGGCGATCACCGCCTGCTGGTCGGGCGCAGCCTGCACGACGCCATGCGCCTGCGCCGCGCCGTCACCGACTCGATCATCTGGGGCATGGCGTTGACCGTGCTGCTGGGCGTCGGCGGCGGCATTTTCACCAGCCGTCAGCTTCTCCACCGGGTCGAGGGCATCAGCCGCGCGATTCGCGGCATCATGGGTGGCGACATGAGCCGGCGCATGCCGCTGGGCCGCGGCGGCGACGAGTTCGACCAACTGGCCGCCAGCCTGAACGCCATGCTCGACGAGATCGAGCGCCTGATGGCTGGCATCCGCGACGTCACCGACAACATCGCGCACGACCTGCGCACCCCGTTGAACCGACTGCGCAGCCGCATCGACATGGCGCTTCTGGCCGAGCACGATCCCCCCGAATACCGCCGGGTGCTGGAACAAACGGTGGCCGAGGCGGATTCGCTGCTGGCCACCTTCAACGCCCTGCTGACCATCGCCCAGGCCGAGGCGGGCAGCCGGCTCAGCCGCTTCGAACCGCTCGACGCCGGCCTGCTGGCCGCCGACATCGTCGACCTCTACGCGCCTTTGGCCGAGGAAAAGGGCGTCACCCTCACGCTGAACGCGGCGGAGGGCGCGAGCGTCGAGGGCGACCGCCACTTGCTGTCGCAAGCGCTGGCCAATCTTCTCGACAACGCCGTGAAATATACGCCCGAAGGCGGCCGCGTCACGGTGACCGTCGACGCCGCCGGGGTCGAAGTCGCCGACACCGGCCCCGGCATCCCGGCCGAGGCCCGCGACCGGGTGCTGGAACGCTTCGTGCGCCTGGACGCCACCCGCACCACCCCCGGCAACGGCCTGGGCCTGTCGCTGGTCGCCGCCGTCGCGCGCCTCCACCGCGCCCGCCTGTCGCTGGCCGATGGCGGCCCCGGACTGG
>JADGAL010000341.1 GCA_015232025.1 Alphaproteobacteria bacterium | reverse complement strand
AGCGGGTATTTCTTGTTGATCGGCATGATCGAATCGCGCACCGAATCGGTGACCGCGTGCAGGCTGATCGCCAGATTGATGCCCAGCTCGGCGCCGCAGCGGCGGATCATCGGCACCACGCCGGCGGCTCGGGCGGCGGCGGCGGCTGAGTCCGCGTTTGGTGGGGCTCCCCCCCTCGGGGGAGCCCTTCACCGTTTCAGCAGACCTCGTCGGGACAGGCGGGTCCGCGCTCGATCTGGATCACGCTATGGGAGACGTGGAAGGCGTGGGCCAGTTGCCACTTGATGGCCGCCAGCGCCGCGTCGGCGTCGGCGCCCTCGGCCAGGCGGGCGTGCAGGGTGACCAGCGGGGCGCCGCCGGTCAGCGACCACGCATGGACGTGGTGGACGTCGGCCAGCCCTTCGACCGTCTCGATCAGCACCCGGCGCACATCGTCGATGTCGAAGCGCTCGGGCGTTCCCTCCAACAGGATGTGGCTGGCGGCCCGCACCAGCCGTGACGCGCCGATCAGGATCAAGCCGGCCACCGCGACGGAAAGCAGCGCGTCGATCGCCGTCCAGCCGGTCGCCAGGATGACCAGCGCCGCCAGGATGGCGGCCCCCGAGCCGAGCAGATCGCCGATGACGTGCAGCACGGCGCCGCGGACGTTCAGGCTGGCGCGCGGCTCGCCGTGGTGGCGATGTCCGCCAAGCACCCTCAGCACGATCAAATTGACGGCCATGCCGCCGGCCGCCACGGCCAGCATCGGCAGCCCCGCCACCGGCTGCGGATGGGCGAGCCGCTGGGCGGCCTCCCAGGCGATCCACACCGAGACGGCGACCACCGCCAGACCATTGATCAGGGCCGCCAGGACTTCGAGCCGGCGATAGCCGTACGACCTACGGGGATCGGCGCTCATGCGCCCCAGGCGGATGGCGCCCCAGGCCAGGCCCAAGGCCATCGCGTCGGTCAGCATGTGGGCGGCGTCGGCCAGCAGGGCCAGCGACCCCGACAACAGCCCGCCCACCCCCTCGACCACCATGAAACCGGCGGTCAGCGCGAAGGCCACCAGGGTGCGGCGCTCGTCGCCGGCCGGGTGGTCATGCCCATGCCCATGCCCGTGGTGGCCGCGCGTATCCTCGGCCAGGGTGGACAAGGTCAGGCGCCGATGGACTCGGCTTGGCCGGACTCGCCGCCGCCCTGGCCGGACTCGGACGAACCCTCGTCGTCACCTTCCTCGGGCTGCTGGTCCTCGGCGGGAGTCTGGGCCGGCCGGCGCTGGACGTTGCCGTTGTTGGCGCTGTTGATGCAGCGGAAATAATGCTCCGCATGCTGATAGTAGTTCTCCGCCGCGATCCGATCGCCTTGGGCGGAGGCGTCACGAGCCAGGGCCAGATATTTCTCCAGCACCTGATGCGCATTGCCACGAACGCGCATCTCGCCACCATTGTCGAAGGGTTGATTGCGCACCGGCATGTGTTTCTTGCCGGAGCCATTGCTGAGGCTGCGTCCACGAGAACGTTTGTTGATTGGACCCTTCATGACACCTTCGATGCTATAATGGTCAAGTCGAAGTACACCGCTCTCCCGAGACCTCGTCGAGGCCCGCAGATCCGCAAACGCCGGATGTGCGATTTTCGGAAAGGGGATTGGGCGATGCCCGGTACGGAGCCAGCGGCTCGACGCAACCGAGGGCAAGATCGCTTTGCGGAGATGACCCTACTCGGGAAGACGGCTTCTTCCAACACTTTTTTTCAGGTCCCGTTATTCAGAACGACGCATCGTTCGATGCCCGCCAGATCGCGCCTGATGCCCGCCGGCCGCAGGCCGGCCGCGGCCGCGATGCGAAGCACCGGCCGCGCCTGACCCTCACCGACCTCGAGAACCGCGACACCGCGGGGCGCCAGCAGGCGCGCCACATGGGGCGCGAGCGAACGATAGCAGTCCAGCCCATCGGCCCCGCCGGCCAGGGCGCCGCGCGGATCGAAATCCGCGACCTCGGGCGCCAGTCCGGCGATGTCATCTTCGGGGATATAGGGAGGATTGGCGACGATTGCATCAAACAATCCGGCGAGGCCCATACCCCAATCGCAAGCCGCGAAGTGCGCCCTTTGCGCCATGGACAGGGCTATTGCGTTGCGCCGGGCCACCGCCAGGGCCTGAGCTGAGCGATCCACCCCCAGACCGCGCGCGCGCGGCAATTCGGACAGCAACGCCAGCAGCAGGCAGCCGGTGCCGGTGCCGAAATCCAGCAGCGCGAGTTCGGCGTCGCGCCGGGGCAGGCTGGCCAGCACCGCGTCGACCACCGTCTCGCTGTCGGGACGCGGGTCGAGGGTGGCGGGGCCGACCTCGAAGTCCAGGCTCCAGAATTCGCGCCGGCCCAGGATGCGCGCCACCGGCTCGCGCGCCTCGCGCCGGGCCAGCATGGCCTCGAAGCGCGCTTGCTCATCCGCCGTGGGCACCCGCTCGGGCCACGTCACCAAAGACAGCGGCGCCACCCCCAGGGCATGGGCCAGCAGCACCCGCGCGTCCAGCCGCGCCTGCTCGACCCCGGCGGCGGCGAGGCGGCGGGTCGCCTCGGCGAGCGCGCGCCCGACGGTCATTCGATCTCGGCCAGACGGGCGGCCTGGTCCTCGGCGATCAGCGCGTCGATGATCTCGTCCAGCGCCTCGCCGGTCATCACCTTGTCGATCTTGTAAAGCGTCAGGTTGATGCGGTGGTCGGTGACCCGGCCTTGCGGGAAATTATAGGTGCGGATGCGTTCCGAACGATCGCCCGAGCCGACCTGGCTTTTGCGCGAGGCGGCGCGCTCGGCGTCGCGCAGTTCGCGCTCGCGGTCGTAGATGCGCGAGCGCAGGATCTTCATGGCCTTGGCCTTGTTCTTGTGCTGGCTTTTCTCGTCCTGCTGGCTGACCACGATGCCGGTCGGCAGATGGGTGATCCGCACCGCCGAGTCGGTGGTGTTGACCGACTGCCCACCCGGCCCCGACGAGCGGAACACGTCGATGCGGATGTCCTTCTCCTCGATCTGGACGTCGACCTCCTCGGCCTCGGGCAGCACCGCGACGGTGGCCGCCGAGGTGTGGATGCGCCCGCCGCCTTCGGTGACCGGGACGCGCTGCACCCGATGGACCCCGGATTCGAATTTCAGCCGCGCGAACACGCCCCGCCCGACGATGCCGGCCACCGCCTCCTTGAAGCCGCCGATGCCGGTCTCGTTGACCTCCATCACCTCGAAACGCCAGCCGCGCAAGGCGGCGTGGCGCTCGTACATGCGGAACAGTTCGGCGGCGAACAAGGCGGCCTCCTCGCCGCCGGTGCCGGCGCGGACCTCCAGGATGGCGTTCTTCTCGTCGGCTTCGTCCTTGGGCAGCAGCATGAGTTGAACCTCGCGCTCAAGGGCCGGCAGGCGGTCCTTCAGCGCGTAGTATTCCGCCTCGGCGAGGTCGCGCAGCTCGGGGTCCTCGCGCATCGCCTGGGCCTCGTCCATCTCGCGACGGCCCTGGCGCAGGGCCATGATCGCCTCGACCACCGGGCCGAGATCGGACAGCTCCTTCGACATCCGCGAAATGGCCTGCGCGTCCTGCCCGCCCTCGGTCAGCAGGGCGCGCAACTCGTCGTGGCGCGAAAGAACGCGGTCGAATTTCTCTTCGAGATCCATCCTACTTCCTCATAACCGGAACAGCCGGCGCAACAGCCGCTCGGCCAGTTCCCACTCCGCCGGGTCGCCGCCGCCGGCGATGTCGCGCATCACCTCGGACGGGTCGTGCAGCAGGCGTTGGGTCAACGCCCGGGTGGCGGCCTCGGCGT
>JADGAL010000340.1 GCA_015232025.1 Alphaproteobacteria bacterium | reverse complement strand
GGGACAAATGAAGGGCCAGCGAGTCGAGCGGCCGGCCGTGGGCGCTGAGGCACAGGGTCTCGTGCAGCGGCCAGCCCAGCCGGGCGGCGGCCAGCGAGAAGGCGCCGGGATGCGGCAGCACGGTCATCTCGCCCGCGAAGTGCCGGGCCAGCGTGGCGCCCACCCCGAACCACATCGGATCGCCGCTGGCCAGCACCACGATTCGCCGGTCGCGCCGGGCGGCCAAGGCGTCCAGCGAGGCGGCGAAGGGGCGCTCCCATTCCAGCCGCTCGGCGGCGCCGTCGGGCACCATGGCGAGGTGGCGCGCGCCGCCGACCAGCACCTCGGCGGTGTCGATCAGGGCGCGGGCGGCGGGGCTTAGGCCGTCCAGCCCGTCCTCGCCGATGCCCAGAACGGTCAGTGTCATGCCTCCTCCTCGCCCGACAGGGCGTTGACGGCGGCGGCGGCCATGGCGCTTCCACCCCGCCGCCCCAGCAAGGTGACGTGCGGCAGATCGCTGGCCGCCAGCGCGTCCTTGCTTTCGGCGGCGCCGACGAAGCCGACCGGGAAGCCCAGCACCAGGGCCGGGCGCGCGGCCTCCATCGCCAGCAGATGGAACAGCGCGGTCGGCGCGTTGCCGATCGCCACCACGGCGCCGTCGAGATGCGGCCGCCACAATTCCAGCGCGGCGGCCGAGCGGGTGGTGCCCATCCGCTTGGCCATCGCGGCGACGGCGGGATCATTGAGCGTGCAGATCACCGGATTGCCGTTCAGGCGGCGTCGGATGACGCCGTGCGCCACCATCTCGCAATCGGCCAGGATCGGCGCCCCGGCGGCCAAGGCGGCGCGTCCCGCCGCGCCGGCCTGGGGCGAGAAGCGCAAATCCTCGACGATGTCGGTCATGCCGCAGGCGTGGACCACGCGGGTGACCAAGCCGCGCAGATCGTCCGGCAGCGCGTCGAGATCGACCTCGCGGCGGATGGTCGCGAAGGATTGGGCGTAGATCGCCTGGGGGTCGCGCAGCCAGTCGGCCGAGGGGGCGGGCCGGCCCAGCGCCCAGCCCTCCAGGCGCTTGGGCGCGGCCAGCATCGCCTCCATCCGTCCCTCGCGGTCGGCGCGGGCGAAGTGGCGGGCCAGGCCGCGCACGTCGGCCGGCGTCATCGACGACCACACCGCGGCGAAGGTCACGCCGGGTCCGGCGACCGGCGCTTCTTCGAACGGCCAGATGCGGGCGAATTCGGCCAGCCAGGGATGGTTGCGCAGCCGGCCCACCCAGGCCCGGTCGCCCGCGGGAGCGAAGCCGACCAGCACCGACAGCCCGCGCGCCGTCATGTCGCCAAGCAAGTCGGCCAGCAGCGCCTCGGCGGCGGCGTGGGTGGCGGGATTGGCGAGCGGCGTCTCCGCGCCCCCCTCGATTCGGCACAGCCGGATCGAGGACCAATCGACCATCACATGGGCGTCGAACACCGGCATCAGTGGTCGTGGTCGTGGTCGTGACCGTGACCATGGTGATGATGCCCGTGGTCATGGTGGTGATGCCCGTGATCCGCGTCGGTGCCGATGCCGCGGACATGGTGATGATGCCCGGCCTGCGCCGCGCCGACCGAGGCTTCGTAGCCGATCACCTGCTCGCGGTATTTGCAAAGCTGGCAGTTCATCGCGGTGTCGCCCGCCAAGATGTCGCCCATCCGCTCGACGAAGCTGTCGATGACCAGGGGGTGGTCGCGCAGGTAGGGCGCCTTGACGATCTCGACGCCGGGATGGTTGGCGGCGGCCTGATCGGCCCAGTCGTAGATGCGCTTGACCAGGATGCCGGTGAACAGGAAATAGGGGAACACCACGATCCGCTTGAACCCCAGACGGACGGCGCGGTCCAGGGCCTCGTCGACCAGCGGGTGGGCGACCCCCGAGAAGGCGGTCTCGGCCCAGCCGAAACCCATTCCCTCCCACAACATGCGGGTCACCTTGGAGACGTTGGAATTGGCGTCGGGATCGTTGGTGCCGCGCCCCACCACCAGCAGCAGCGCGTCCTTGCGGTCCATGGCGGGCGCCTTGGCCCACGCCTCTTCGATGCGGGCGGCCGAGGCCTTCAGCAGCTTGCCGTCGATGCCCAGGTCGCGGCCGTATTTCACGTCGATGCCGGGATTCTCGGCGGCGAAGCTGTTGACCTCCCAGGGCAGGTCGTTCTTGACGTGACCGGCCGCGAACAGCATGGCGGGCAGCGCCAGGATTTGGGTGGCGCCGCGCGACTTCAGCGCCTCGAGGCCATCGCGGATCACCGGACGGGCGAATTCCAGGAAGCCGCTTTCGACGTCGTGGTCGGGCAGCCGCTTGGTCAAGTGGCTGGCCAGCAGCTGGAATTCCACGGTCGCCTCGACATCGCGGCTGCCATGGCCGCAGATCATGACGGCGGTCTTGCTCATCGGGTGGTCCTCGCATGTTGACGGGATCGGGATGGGGCGGCATGCTCGCCGTCATGCCTCCCGATCCACTGCTTCTGCTGTTCGCGGCGTTGTCGCTCGACGCGCTGGCCGGCGACATGCCGGGCCTGTTCGGCCGCGTCACCCATCCGGTGGTCGCGGTGGGCCGCCTGATCGCCCTGGCCGAGGCGCGCCTGAACCGCGCCGAGCGCCCGCGCCGCGACCGCATCGTTCGCGGAGCCATCGTGCTGGTCGCCATGGTGGCGGGGGCCTGGGCCTTGGGCTGGGCGATTCATCGCTTCGTGCTGGCGACCCGCTGGGGCTTCGCCCTGGAAGTCTTCCTGGTCGCCGTGCTGGTCGCCCAGCGCGGGCTGTTCGACCATGTGCGCGCCGTGGCGACGGGGCTTGAAACCGACGGGCTGGCCGGCGGCCGGGCGGCGGTGGCGCATATCGTCGGCCGCGATCCCCAATCGCTCGACGAGCATGGCGTGGCCCGCGCCGCCATCGAATCCTGCGCCGAGAACTTCTCCGACGCGGTGGTGGCGCCGGTGTTCTGGTATGTCGCGCTGGGCCTGCCGGGACTGTTCGCCTACAAGGCGGTCAATACCTTGGACAGCATGATCGGCTACCGCGACGACCGCTTCGAGGCGTTCGGCAAGGCCTCGGCGCGGTTCGACGACCTGATCAATCTGGCGCCCGCCCGTCTGGCCGGGCTGCTGGTGGCGCTGGCCGCGCTGTTCGTCCCGGGCGCCAGTTTCCCCGGCGCGCTGCGTTGCATATGGCGCGACGCCGGCAAGCACCGCTCGCCCAACGCCGGCTGGCCCGAATCGGCGATGGCCGGCGCGCTGGGCCTGGCCCTGGCCGGGCCGCGCCACTATCCCGGCCTGACGGTCAGCGATCCCTGGATCGGCGACGGCCGCGCCCGCGCCACCTCGGCCGACATCCGCCGCGCGCTGATCGTCTTCGCGGCGGCCTGCGGGCTGAACGCCTTGGGGGTGCTGGCGATCTGGGCGTCGCGGTAGTAGGTGAAGTGAAGTGTCAACCACCAAGACACCAAGGGCACCAAGGTTCACCAAGAAAGACGCGCGGCTCCGAGAGCCTGCCCTGGCCCCTTGGTGCCCTCTTGGTGCCCTTGGTGTCTTGGTGGTTAATCTATACTTGATCTTAGCGGCCACCGGCGATCTCCCATAGGCGGTCCAGATCGACGTGGCGTTCCAGGTGGTCGGCCAGACGGTCCAGCACGATCTCGACGCCGGCTTCCCAATCGAGGGTCGAGCCGGGTAGGAAGGTCCGCCGAAAACCGTCCGCCGCGAACAGGCCGTGCAGATAGCAGCCGGCCACCCGCCCATCGGCCGACATCGCGCCGTCGGGGCGGCCGGCCAGGGTCAGGAAGGGGCG
>JADGAL010000033.1 GCA_015232025.1 Alphaproteobacteria bacterium | reverse complement strand
CGGCGAGAACGACTTGAGGCATGCCGCACTTTAGCGTTCTCGACGCCAACCGGCCAGTGCGGACACGCGCCGACCCGCGAACCGCCCGAGAGTCGTTGAACAGCCCGAAACATCCCGCTACCTTCTGGAACAGAAGCCCGGTTTGGCGGCCCGAGCCGAACAGGAAGGCGGCGAAGGCCTTGCCGGGGCGGAAGATGAAGCGCTCGACGTCCATATAGCCGTCGAGCCGCATCTGGCCCATGCGGTCGGTGATGATGAAGGGCCGGCTTTGCAGGGTCTTGATGGCCGGCTCGGCCGAGCGGCGGCCGTTCGAGTCGCGCTCGTAGACCTTAACCTCGGCGATGTTGATCCACAGGTTCTGGATGTGGCTCAACGCCCGCAGCATCTCCTCGCGCTGCTCGGGCTCGTAGCCGCCGCGCCGCCCCGCCCCGCCCCGCTTGGGCTTGAGGCCGCGCATGGTGAGGATCTCGTCGACATCGGCCACCGCCGCGTCGTCGGCGTCGCGGGCCTGCGAGAGGTAAAGCGCGCACAGCGCGTCCAGCGCGTCGGCGTCGAGGTCCGACAGCTCGCTTTGCTGGCGCCACATGGTCTGCGCCCAGGCCTGCATCTGCTCTTGCGGCAAGAGCGGCTCGTTGTCGAGGATCGGCGGCCGAAGCTGGGCGAAGCCCTTGGTGCCGCCGCGGTCGAGCGCCGCCGTCGGCCAGGGCGTGCCCTCGACCTGGCGGAAGGTGTTTTTGTAAAGCGCCTCGCGCAAGCTTTGGAAATGTCCCGAGGACAGCACGACCAGCATGCCCTGGGGGATGTCGGGAACCTTGAAGCGCCCCTTGGACACCTCGCGCACTCCCAGCAAGCCCTCGAGATAACTGAGCGGCTTGTTGGGCGGGGTCAGCAACTCGGTGATGGCCTGCGCCGAGTCCTCGGCGTAGAGGCTGACCAGCCCGGCCACCGAATCGCCGGTCACGCCGGGCTTCTCGCCCTCGCCGGCCCAGAAGCAGACATTGACGGCGATCCAGCGCGCCAGCTTCGAGAAGAAATGCTCCTCGCCCAGCAGTTCGGCGGCGATCTCGCGGCAATGGGCGTTGGCCTTGACCAGTTCGATCCGGCCCCGCCCGGCGCCGCGGCGGGTTTCGAGATAGGCCTTGCCGAGATGATCGAGGATGCGCTGCGACAGCACATCCAGCGCCGCGTCGAAATCCTCGCGCAGCGCCTGGGCGATGCTCTCGGCGACGGCGTCGGCGTCCAGCGTGCCGCCCTCTTCGCCAAGCATGCGGCGGGCGGCCTCGGCGACCCGGGGCAGCGAAAGGGTCGCGCCGGCGCGTTCCGCCATCGACGGCAGGGTGACGGTCATCAGGCGCTTGGACATGGCCTTCTCCATCGTCAGCCCGCCACTTCGCGATAGAAGGCTTCCAGCGCGTCGATCGGCGCGCGGTCGCGGAACAGACGGTCGCGGCCGGCGGCGATGATGGAACGCTGGCGGTCGCGGAAGGCCTGGTCGGCGCCCAGCCGCACGGCGATCTCGACGTAATGGTCGGCGTCGCGGGCGATGCCGTCGTCGGCGCCCAGAATGCGCAGCATGGCCATGGCGTGGCGGCCGCGCATGAAGCGATCGGGCAGGGTGACCACCGGAAGACCGCGCGACAGCGCCTCGAAGGTGGTGTTGCCCCCCGACCAGCCGACGCTGTCGAGGAAGACGTCGCAGGCCGCGTTCAGGTCCAGAAAATCGGTCCATGCCAGCCAGGGCAGGAACACCAGATGCCGCGACGGGTCGAGTCCCCGCGCGGTGAAGGCGCGTTCCAGCCGGGCGCGCAGCAGTCGGTTGACGTGCAGCATGGTGCGGTGCTCGATGAAGACGAAACGCGCCGCCGGCAGGCGGGCGGCGATGGCCGGAAACAGCCCGTCATGTTGCGGCAGATATTTCTGCTGCGCCTGGCAGCACAGATACAGCACCCCGTCCTCGGGCAGTCCGAGCGCCGCCCGCCCCTTGGCCGGCGGATTGGCGTTGGGCGTGTAGTGGAACGATGTGCCGGGCAGCCTGAGCAGCTTCTCGCTGTAATGCGCCTCCCCGCCCTCGGGCTCCATCAAGTCGCTGGTCAGGAACCAGTCGACGGTGGGCAGGCCGGTGGTCACCGGATGACCCATGCCGACACAGACCACCGGGGCCAGCTTCAGGGCGGCCAGGACGAACGAGCGCGATTCCATTCCCAGATCGGGAAAGACCAGCACGTCGAGGCGGTCGTCGCGGATGGTCCGCGCGGCGGTGGCCATGTCGACGGTCCGCAGATCGCGGAACACGTCGGCATGGCGCGCCAGGGTCTCGGTGGTGGCGTCGCGCCGGCCGCCGGGCAGATAGACGTGAACGGCGAAGCGGTCACGGTCGGCGCCCATGATCCAGCCGGCGAACAGCAGCGAGATGGTGTGGCTCCAGAAGAACGACGAGGCGTAACCGATGCGGATGCGCCCGTCGGGTCGTTCGGGCCGCGGCGGCGGCGCCGCCAGATCGGGAAGCACGCGGGCCATCGCCCGCGCCGCCAGCCGGCCCCAGACCTCCTGCACCGGCCGGTCGTCGCACGCCTGGTAGGCCAGCTCGAAATTGGTTCTGAGCAGCACCCCGTTGGCGGCGCGCACCGCCTCCTCGAGATCGCCCATCGGCGTGGTGGCGGCCAGCGTGCCAATCGCGTCGACGAAGCGGCCGCGCCACAATTCGATTTCCTCGGGCGAATGATAGACCCGCGGCAGCACCCGGCCGCCCAGCCAGCGCGCCGCCATGTCGGTGGGGTCGGCGAGCAGGGCGGCGTGATAGGCGTCGCGGGCGCCCGTCGCGTCGCCCAGCTCGCCCAATTCGTCACCCAGCCGGCGGTGGATGTGCGGCCGGCCGGGTTCGATCCGGGACAGACTCCGCAGGAGGTGGATCAGCGCCTGGCGCAGCCCGGCCTCGCCCGGCCGCTCGGCGACCGCCTGGGCGAGGAGATCGACGGCGTCCGCCGGGCGACCGGCATCCAGGTGCCGCTGCGCGGCGGCGAGAACGACTTGAGGCATGCCGCACTTTAGCGTTCTCGACGCCAACCGGCCAGTGCGGACACGCGCCGACCCGCGAACCGCCCGAGAGTCGTTGAACAGCCCGAAACATCCCGCTACCTTCTGCCCACAATCCCGAACCCGAAGGGGGGCGCGTTGAAGGGAATCGTTCTGGCCGGGGGGGCCAATACCCGCCTCTATCCGCTGACCCTGGCGGTCAGCAAGCAAATGCTGCCCGTCTACGACAAGCCGATGATCTATTACCCGCTGTCGCTGCTGATGCTGGCCGGCATCCGCGAAATCGTGGTGATCTCGACACCCCGCGACACGCCGCGGTTCCAGGAGTTGCTGGGCGACGGCTCGGCCTTCGGCATCACCCTGCATTATCGGGTGCAGGAGAAGCCGGCCGGTATCGCCCAGGCGTTCGTGATCGCCGAGGATATCATCGCCGGCGAGCCTTGCGCCCTGGTGCTGGGCGACAACATCCTGTTCGGGCACGGTCTGAGCCAGATCCTGCAAGCGGCGGCCGCCCGCCGCGAAGGCGCCACCGTGTTCGCCTACGAGGTCAAGGATCCCGAGCGTTACGGCGTGGTCGAGGTGGATGACTCGGGCCGCGCGGTCGGCATCGTCGAGAAGCCGGCCAAGCCCCGCTCGAACATGGCGGTGATCGGGCTTTACCTCTACGACGCGCGGGTGCTCGAAGTGGCGCGCGGGCTGAAGCCCTCGTCGCGCGGCGAGGTCGAGATCACCGACGTCAACAACTGGTATCTGCAACGCGGCGAATTGTCGGTCGAGAAGCTGGGCCGGGGCCATCTGTGGCTGGACGCCGGAACCTTCGAATCCTTGCAGGAGGCGTCGGAACTGGTCCATTCGATCCAGGAACGGCAGGGCTGGCGCATCGCCTGCCTCGAGGAGATCGCCTTCCGCATGGGCTGGATCGACGCGGGCCGGCTGGCCGCGCTGGCCGAGCCGCTGGCCAAGAACGACTATGGCCGCTACCTGCTGGACGTCGCCTCCGGCCGGCCGGTCTGACGCGATGGCGCCGACCGCCCTCATTCTCGGCGTTTCGGGACAGGACGGCGCCTACCTCGCCGCGCTGCTGCTCGCCAAGGGCTATGTCGTGCACGGCACCTCGCGCGACCACGAGGCGTCGTCGTTCCGCAATCTGGCGACGCTCGGGGTGCGCGACCGGGTGACGCTGCACTCGGCCTCGCTGAACGACTTCCGCAGCGTGATCCGGGTGTTCGACCGGGTGCGGCCGGACGAGATCTACAATCTCGCCGGACAGACCTCGGTGGGGCTGTCCTTCGACATGCCGGTCGAAACCTTCGAAAGCATCTCGGTCGCCACGCTGAACATCCTGGAAAGCATCCGCTTCCTGAAGCGGCCGATCCGCCTGTTCAACGCGGCGTCCAGCGAGTGCTTCGGCAACACCCCCGTACCGGCCGACGAGGACGCCCCGTTCCGCCCCCGCAGCCCCTATGCGGCGGCCAAGGCGGCGGCCTTCTGGACGGTCGCCAACTACCGCGAAGCCTATGGGATGTACGCCTGCTCCGGGATTTTATTCAATCACGAGAGCCCGCTGCGGCTGGGCCGCTTCGTGACGCGCAAGATCGTCGCCACGGCGGTGCGCATCGCCGAGGGCGGCGGCGAGCACCTGACCCTTGGCGATCTGTCGATCGCCCGCGACTGGGGCTGGGCGCCGGAATACGCCGAGGCCATGCATCTGATGCTGCGCCAGGACGAGCCGCGCGATCTGGTCATCGCGACGGGCCACAGCATCCGGCTCGAGGACTTCGTCGACTTGGCGTTCCGCGAGCTGGGCCTGTCGTGGCGCGAGCACGTCACCGTCGATCCCCACCTGTTCCGCCCCGCCGAGATCCAGGTCAGCGTCGGCGATCCGGCCCTGGCCGAGGCGACCTTGGGATGGCGGGCCCGCACCCTGGTCGAAGACGTCGTCGCCAAACTGATCGCGAGCGAGCGCAGGACGCCCCGATGAGAATTCTGTTCGTTCACCAAAGCTTCCCCGCCCAGTACAAGCACCTGGTCCGACACTTCGCCGATCAGCCCGGCAACGAGGTGGTGGTCTTGCGCCAGAAGACCGGCCGCGTGGTCGAGGGCGTGCGGACCATCATCTACGAGCCCGCCGCCGAGGGCGCCACCAGCGGCGACCGCTACGTCAAGCTGGTCGAGCCGGCGCTGCGCAACGCCAATGCCGTGCTGGAAGAGGCGTGGAAGCTGCAACGCTCGGGCTTCCGGCCCGACATCATGATCGGCCACAACGCCTGGGGCGAGACGCTGTTCCTCAAGGAGGTGTGGCCGGACACCCCGCTATTGTCCTATTTCGAGTTCTTCTATCGGCCCTACGGCGCCGACCTGGGCTTCGATCCCGAATTCCCGCCGGGGCGCGACGCGCGCGCCCATTCGCGCATCATGAACGCCACCAACCTGCTGGGGCTTCAGGCGGCCGACTGGGGCCAGTCGCCGACCCGCTGGCAGCGCCAGCAGTTTCCCGAATCCTTTCAGTCGCGCATCTCGCTGATCCACGACGGCATCGACACCAACACCGTGGTGCCCTGGCCGACCCGCCGGGTGACCCTGCCCAACGGGCGCGACCTGGGCCGCCAGGACGAGGTCATCACCTTCGTGTCGCGCAGTCTCGAGCCCTATCGCGGCTTCCACACCTTCATGCGGGCGCTGCCCGAAATCCTGAAGCGCCGCCCCCGCGCGCAGGTCCTGGTGGTCGGCGCCGAGGGCGTGAGCTACGGCCCGCCGCTGTCGGACGGACGCTCGTTCAAGACGGCCCTGCTCACCGAGCAGAAGGGCAGGATCGACCTGAACCGAGTTCACTTCCTGGGCCACGTCACCTACGAGCAGTTCCTGGCGATCCTCCAGATCTCGTCGGTCCACGTCTATCTCAGCTATCCCTTCGTGCTGTCCTGGTCGATGTTGGAGGCGATGTCGGCCGGCTGCCTGGTGGTCGGCTCGGCGACCCCGCCGGTGCAGGAGGTGATCCAGCACGGCGTCAACGGCCTGCTCGCCGATTTCTTCTCGCCGACCGAAATCGCCGCCCGCGTCGAGGAGGTGCTGGCCCATCCCGACCGCATGGCCCAGATCCGGGCGCGGGCCCGCCAGACCATCGTCGAGAATTACGACCGCAACACCGTCTGCCTGCCGCGCCATATCCGGCTGATCGAGGATCTGGTCAACCGTCGCCCCCCCGAGACCGGGCTGGCGGCGGCCCCCGCGCCCGCCGCGGCTCCGGTCGCCACCCTGGTGCAGGCGCAGGCGCCGGTGACGACCAGCCTGGAACGGGCGATGACCCTGGCGCGCGAGGCGGAAGCCCGCAAGGACTGGGCCGAGGCCGAGCGCATCTATCGCCTGATCACCGATCAGGTTCCGAGCGCGCACGAAGCCTTCTATCGCCTGGGACTGGTCCTTCATTCGCGCGGCCGCCACGGCGACGCGGTCGGGGCGATGTCGCGCGCCGTGGAACTGGCGCCCCACATCGGCTACTACCATTGCGACCTGGGCGTGATGTACCGGCATGTCGACGACCTCGACCGGCGTCTCGCCTGTTATCGGCGCGCCGTCGAACTCGAACCCGGCAACGTCACCGCCCTGGTCAATCTGGTCTCGGCGCTGAACGACGTCGGCGACGCCGAGGAAGGCGAACGGGTCTCGCGCCGGGCGATGGAGATCGCGCCGGACGCGTTCAGCGTTTACCTCAACCTGGGCAGTTCGCTGATGCGCCAGCTTCGCATGGACGAGGCCAAGCAGGCCTTCCTGAAGGCCCGCGCTCTCAATCCCGATTATGCCGAGCACGACAAGAACCTGGGCATGTGCCTGATGCTGAAGGGCGAATTCCGCGAAGGCGCTCGCATCTACGAAGGCCGCATGAACTCGAAGGTGGATCTGGTCGGCCGCGATTACGCACAGCCGTCGTGGAAGGGGGAAAAGTTCCGCAATCGCACGCTGTTCCTGAATTCCGAGCAGGGTTTGGGCGACACCCTGCATTTCCTTCGCTACGTGCCGCTGGCCAAGGCGCGCGGCGGGCGGGTGGTCCTGGAATGCCAAGCGCCGCTGCTGCCGCTGACCGCGGGGCTGGGCGCCGATCAGGTGATCGCCGCCGGCGAGACCCCGCCGCGCTTCGATGTGTGGCGCTCGCTGGTCAGCCTGCCGCATGTGTTCGGGCATGATCTGAACAGCATTCCGGCCAAGGTGCCTTATCTCACCGCGCCGGCCGACCGCGTCGAGACCTGGAAGGTCCGGCTGGGAGCGCCGGAGCCCGGACGCCTGCGGATCGGCCTGGTCTGGGCGGGCAGCCCGGGGCACGGCAACGACCGCCACCGCTCGCTTCCCCTCGACGCGCTGCGGCCGATCCTCGACGTGCCCGGCGTTTCGTTCTTCAGCCTCCAGAAGGGGCCGGCGGCCGAGCAAGCGAGCCAGGCCGGCCTTGCCGGAACGATCCGAGACCTGAGCGCCGATCTGAACGATTTTGGCGACACGGCGGCGGTGCTCGGACTGCTCGACCTCGTCATTTCGGTCGACACCTCGGTGGTTCATCTGGCGGGCGCCCTGGCGCGGCCGTGCTGGGTGATGCTGCCCTTCTGCCCCGACTGGCGCTGGCTGATCGGGCGCGAGGACAGTCCGTGGTACCCGACCCTGCGCCTGTTCCGTCAGCCCAAGGCGGGCGAATGGACGAGCGTCGTCGAGCGCATGGCGCGGGAACTGGCGACAAGGATGGCCAAGTCCCCCGTCACAGCAGCGTGACCATCGGCGCCTCGAGAACGCGGGCTCCGTCCCGCCGCTTGCGCGAGACGAACACGTTGAGCAGGCGTTCGCCGAGATAGCCCGCCATGCGCGGCGCCATCGGCCCGCCGGTCAGCGCCATGCCGGCCTCGTCGAGCAGGAACAGCGCGCCAAACAGCCAAGTGGCGTACTCTTCGAAAAGCTCGCGCCGCATGACGAACATGTTGAAGGGGGTCATGCGGGTGCCGTCGAACACCTCGCGCGCCACCGTCCCGTCGAGCGGATCGCGGAACGCCAGCACGCGCTCGACCAGATCGAGCAGCGCTCCCGGATGATGTTGGCTCCACTGCTCGCGCACGGTCTCAAGCAGTTCGAGTGGCCGTGGCACGACGATGTCGTGCTCGGCGATCAGTCGAGTCGTGATCTCGACGGGAAATCGAACATCGAAGCGATCGACCCGTCGGCGTGGAACGCTGAATCTTGTATATGGAACCGAAAATGCAAAAGGAAGTGACAGCTCCAGCCCGAACCAGAAATATCGCCTATAATGGCAGAAGCCGATATGGGTCGCCTTGCTGGGATTTTTCCAAGCCCAATACTGCGCGGTCAATTCGCAATAGCGGTCGTTCATAGACGAAATGTTGTCGCCCTGATCGTCACCCGCGAAGCCGAGATCGACTTCCGAGCGCGCCTTGCCGACGTGAATCGGGCGCAGCATGGGGTGCTCGATGACGCGGTGCGGCTTGTGGAAAGAGACGAGGATTTCGACATGGGCGCCGGGCGGTGGCGATGCCGGTTGGCGAACCAGCGCGCACAGGCGGGCGTTCCAGATGGCGTCGGGGATGTCGAGGCCCGGCGCGGCCAACGCTTGGAAAAGGCGCGAGGCCTCGTCCACCAGGCCCATTCTGAACAGCGTTCTCGCCTCGAACAGCACAGGGTCGGGATGACCCGGGCTGATGGTGCGCGCCTCGCGCCAACAGGCGAGGGCGGCGTCCAGAGACCCCGCCGCGGCCGCGAGCACGCCGCGGGCCATCACCGCCGCGAATCGGTCCTCTTTGGACTCCAGCGCGGATGTCACCGTGCCGAGCAGTTCGGTGTCACCGGTCATCTGGTGGAAGGCGAAGGCCAGTTCGCAGAGGGCGTAGCCGCCGACGCCGGTGGCGACATACGAGGCGATGACCTCGCGGGCCTGGGCGAAATCACCCAACAGCATCGCGAACCGCGATTTTTCGATTTCTTGCCCCACGCGGCCCTCCTCCATCTGGCGCCATAACGGTGGTTGATCGCCGAGAGACCGCGCCGCATCATGCGCCATCGCCCCGGCTCCGCCAACCACCCCGAGATCGAACCACATCTTGGCCGCCTCGCTCAATCTCTGGAACGAAGCTCTCGGTCACCACCTCGCCCAACGACCGGCCGAGGCGGAGGCGGCCTATCGGGCGGCGGTGTCGCTCGATCCGGGACTGCGGTCCGGATGGTCGAACCTGTCCCATGTCTGCCATCGGCTCGGGCGGGGCGACGAGGCGATCACGGCCGCCGTGATCGCGGCCGTTCTCGAGCCGGCGATCGAGCGGCTCTGGATAATCCCGTTGATGCTGGGCGGGTTCGAAGAGGGGGCGCGCCGCTTGCGCTTCTTCGCCGCGACCAGGCCCGGCGACGCCGACGCGGCGCTGCGACTGGGCGTGTTTCTGCACCGCCTGGAACGGACCGCCGAGGCTCGGGCGGCCTACGAAACGGCCCTGGAACGCCGCCCCGGCCACTCCGAGACGTTGTGCAAACTGGCCCGCGCCGTCGACGAGACCGGCGACCCCCGCGAGGCCGAGGGATTTTACCGGCGGGCCGAGGCCGCGCCGGACGCCTCGGCCGCTCCATCCTACTGGCTGGGCCTCATGCTGCATGGGCAGGGACGCCTCGACGACGCCGTCGCCGCCTACGAACGCGCCCTCGACCGCGATCCGGCGCATCACGACGCGGCGGTCAACGCCGCCGTCTGCCAGCTCAATCTCGACGATGTCTCGCCCGCCGAGGTGCTGCGGTCCCGCCGCCGCTGGAACGCGCGGCTGCCACGCCCGGCGGGCCTCGCTCCGGCACGCGCGCGGCCCGATCCCGAGGCGCCGCTGTCGATCGGCTTCGTCTCGGGTGATTTCCGCACCCACCAGGTCGCCTTTCTGACGATTCGCACCATCGAGGGCCTGCGCGCCGCCACCCCGGCCCGCATCCTGTGTTACGCCAACCAGACCGAAGACGACCGGATGACCGCCCGCTTCCGGGCCGCGGCCCACCAGTTCCGCACCATCGCCGGTCTGGACGACGCGACGGTGGCGTCGATGATGCGCGCCGATCGGCTGGACGTGCTGATCGACATGTCCGGCCATTTCGCGCGCAACCGCCTGCCGCTCTTCACGCTCCGGCCGGCCCCGCTGGCGGCGGGCTGGCCGTGCTTCACCGGCACCACCGGGCTGTCGGAGATGGACGCGCTGATCGCCGACGCGGTCGAGATCCCGCCCGAGACCGAAGCCTTCCACTCCGAGCGGGTGCTGCGCCTGCCCGGTTGCTGGATCACCTGGGACCCGCCCCCCTGGGCGCCGGAGATCGCCGACAGGCCGCCCTCGGCGCCGCCCACCTTCGGCAGCCTGAGCCACCCGCAGAAGCTCAACGAACGCACCATCGCGCTGTGGGCGAAGCTGCTGCGCGCCCGCGGCGAGGCGCGGCTGCTGCTGCGCTATGCCGGGCTGGAGCAGCCGGAAACGGCGGGCAGGCTGCGGGCCGCCTTCGCCCGTCACGGCGTCGCGGAGGACCGGCTGCTGATCGAGGGCGCCGCGCCGCGTGACGAATTCCTGCACACCTATCATCACATCGACGTGGCGCTCGACCCCCATCCCTATTCGGGCGGAGTGACGACGCTGGAGGCGTTGTGGATGGGCGTTCCGGTGGTCACCCTGCCGGCCGCCACCTTCCCCGGCCGTCACGCGGCGAGCATCCTGTCGAGCCTCGGCCTGGATGAGTGGGTGGCGCGCGACGAGGCCGACTGGCTGGCCATCGCCGCCCGCCTGATCGCCGATCGCGACCGGCTGGCCGGGTTGCGCCGCGGCTTGCGCGACCGGGTGGCCCAGTCCGCGCTGTGCGACGGCGCGGCCCACGGACGACACTTCCACGACCTGCTCGCCGGCCGCTTCGCACCCGACGGGCGGGACTACTTCCAAAGCGGTTTGCGCCACCATCTGGCCGACCGCCGCGCCGAGGCCCGCGCCGACTACCGGGCCGGCTTGGCGCTGACCCCCGGCGACGGCCGACTGATCCACAATCTGGGTGTGCTGGACAGTCTCGATGGAAGGGACGGGGCCGCCGCGGCGCTGTTCGATCTGGCGGCGCGGGTGAACCCGAACAACGTCATGCTGCACGTCAACCGGGCCTTGGTGTTCGAGCGGCTGGGAAGGGACGACCAGAGTCTGGCGGCGCTGCTGCGCGTCCTGGCGCTGAGCCCCGATCGCGCCCCAACCTGGGAACAGCTCGGCCGTTTCCTGTGGGAGAAACGCCGCTCCACCCAGCAGGCGCTCGACGCCTTCACCATCGGCGCCCGCCTGCAACCACACAACGCGGCGATGCTGGCCAACCGGTCGGCCATGCTGCGCTCGGCCGACCGCCTGGACGAGGCGATCGACGACGCCCGGCGCGCCCTGGTCCTGCATCCGACCCTGGTCACCGCGCTGCTCGCCCTGGGCTCCACCCTGACCATGGCGGATCGGCCGCTCGAGGGGGTCCCGTGCTTCGAAATGGCGACATGGGCGTCACCGCCCGGAGCGATGCTGGCCCGTTGGAACCAGTCGCTGGCCGTGCTGAAGGCCGGAATGTTCCACGAGGGCTGGCGTCTTTACGAGAACCGCTGGGAGGCGCCCGCCTTCCCCTCGCCGCGGCGCAGCTTCGCGCAAAGCCGCTGGGACGGCTCGCCGCCCGACGGGCGCACGATCCTGGTGCATTGGGAGCAAGGCTTCGGCGACACCATCCAGTTCAGCCGCTATCTGGCCCTGCTGCGCGACCGCGGCGCCCGCGTCGTGTTCGAATGCCAAAAGCCGCTGTCGCGCCTGATGGAGACGCTGGACGGGGTCGATCGACTGGTCCAGGCGGGAACCCCGTTGCCGCCCTTCGACGCCCATCTGCCGCTGCTGTCGCTGCCGCTGCTGTTCGACACCACCTTGGAGACGATCCCCGCGACGATCCCCTATCTGCGCGCCGACCCGGCGCTGGTCGAACGCTTCCGCGGCCTGGTGGCGCCGGGTCCCGGCCGGCGGATCGGCCTGGTCTGGAAGGGAAGCGGCACGCACGACAACGACCGCAACCGTTCGCTGCGTCTGGAATGGCTGGCGCCGCTGGCCGCCCTGCCCGGGGTGGTGTTCCACAGCCTGCAGAAGGACGCGGGCGACGAGGCGGCGGCGGCCGGCGTCGAGTTGGTCGATCTGGCGCCCCATCTCGACGACTTCGCCGACACCGCCGCGGCGATGGCGTTGATGGATCTGGTGATCACCGTCGACAGCGCGCCCGCCCATCTGGCCGGAGCGCTCGGCCGGCCGGTCTGGGTCCTGGTGCCCTACTGCGCCGATTTCCGCTGGCTGATCGACCGCGAGGACTCGCCCTGGTATCCCGGCATGCGCCTCTATCGCCAGCCGGGGCCGGGCGGCTGGCCGGCGACGCTGGGCCGGCTGGAGGCGGATTTGGCGGCTTGGCTCGCCAACAACAGCATCTCGACATAGGCGGCTTCCAGCTTGCGGGCCAGGAAGGGGGCGTCGCACAGCGTGGAGGCGAGCATGCGCGGCCGCAGATCGCTACGCAACCGGGCCAGGCGGGCCGGGTCTCGGGCCAGTCGGACGGCGGTGTCCACATAGTCGGCCGGATCGGCGGCGATCAGGTCGAGCAGGCCGAGTTGCGACAGCAGGCTGGCCCCGACCCGTCCGGCATGGCCGCGTCCCAAAAGCCCGATCACCGGCACGCCCATCCACAGCGCCTCGCAGGTGGTGGTGGTGCCATTGTAGGGAAAGCTGTCCAGGGCGATGTCGATCCCGTCATAGGCGCGCAGATGGTCGGTCTGGCTGCCGAGATAGGTGACCAGCGACAGCCGGCTGGGATCGATGCCCCGCTTCTGGAAAAACTCCCGATGCCGCCCGGCGACCCCCGGGTCGACGAAGCCGCGCCCCTTGAGAAGCAGACGCGATCCCTCGACGCGGCCGAGCAGATCGGCCCAGGCGCTGAGCAGCGGCTCGTTCAGCTTGGCCATGTTGTTGAACGAGCCGAAGGTGACGTGGCCCGCCGCGCGCGACGGCGGGTCGGCGGCCGGCTCGACCGAGACGTGCGGACGGTAGCAGTGGAAGCCACCCGGCAACCGCACCACCCGTTCGGCGTTCCAGCCATCCGCCTCGGGCGCCGGGTCGGTGATGGCGTCGCTGATCCGGTAGCCGATCGCCCCCACGCCGGTCGAATGCGGATAGCCCAGCCAGGTGACCTGCACCGGCGCGGGACGACGGGCGAATACGCGCAGCCGGTTGTCCGCCGTGTGCCCGCCGAGATCGACCAGCACGTCGATGCCGTCGGCGCGGATCATGTCGAACACTTCGGCGTCGCCGCGGCCGATGGTGCGCCGCCAGTGATCGGACTTGGCTTGTAATCTTTCGGAGACCACGTCCTGCTGCCGCGAGTCGGAATAGCAAAAGATTTCGACCCGCGCCCGGTCGTGCGCGTCGAGCAGCGGCTCGAAGAAATAGCTGACCGAGTGCCACCAGAAATCGGCCGAGACATAGCCGACGCGAATCCGCCGCTCGCCATCCCAGTGGGTCGCGAAATGCCCCTGGGGAGTCAGCGGATCGGCATGCTCGCGCGCCCACTCGCGGTGGAGCGCGGCGACCGTCTCGGGATCGGCCGCGGGATCGTAGTTCAGATACATCAGCCCGTTGGCGGCGCTGACGGGATCGTTCGGCGCCTGGATGCGGGCCAGGCGGTTCATCGCCAGGGCGTGCGCGGCCTCGCCGCAGCCCAGATGGGCCTGGGCCATGTTGACGAAGGGATCGGGCCGATCGGGCCGCAGCGCCACCGCCCGTCGGAACGAGCGGATCGCCTCGGAGGGGGCCGACAGGTGACCCAGCACCAGACCCATGGTGTTGGGAACCAGGTGGTTCGAGGGATCGGCCGCCGCCGCCAAACCAAGCACGACGCGGGCATCCTGGAATCGGTTTCCCTGATAGAAGGCCGCCCCCAGATTGCCGAGATAGTCGGCCATGGCGGGGGCGAGCAGGATCGCTTGCTGATAGACGCTGGCCGCCTCGGCGTAGCGGCCCAGGCGCTGAAGCGAAATGCCCAGCAGATTCAGGAGGTTGGCATCCCGTGGCGTGACCGCCAGGGCTCGCCGGAAAGCCGGGACGCTGTCGTTGAGCAGGCCGGCCCCCTGCAGCGCCAGCGCCGCGCAGCTCAGGGCCTCGGAATCGTTGGGCCGCACGGCGATCGCTTGGCGCGACGAGGCGATGGCGAGAGCGTGATCGCCGCGCCCGCTGGCGATCCGCGCCCGCATGGTGAAGGCGGTCGGGTCGAGGGGATCGAGGCGGACCGCGGCGGCGCTTGCCCGCTCCAGCCCGGCGGCGTCGCCGTTCGCCGCCATGCCGCGCTGAACGAGCGACCAAGCCATGGGATCGGCCGGATCGAGAACCACCAGGCGCCGGAACTGAAGCGCGGCGCCACCGAGATCGCCCTGATTATAAAGACAGACGCCCAGCAGGCGATGAAACCGTCCCTCCCAAGGGGCGTGCGACACCCCCAGCACGCACATCCGGCGCGCCTCGTCGAGGCGACCGCCGTGAAAGGCCTCGACCGCCTGCCGGAGCAGGTCTCCGAGGATCATCGGGCCGCTCCGCCGCGGCCGAAGCACCAGGATCGCCACATGTCGCGCAGGGAGTCGCCGAAGGCCACCGCGAATCCCTTCTCGTCGAGAAGCGGGGACCGGCGCAGGCGGTCGCGCATGCCGGCGCGCAGATCGCCCAGCCTTCGCGGGTCGCGCGCCAGTTCGGCGGCGATCGCGATGTAGGCGGTCTGGTCGACGGCGACCAGGTCACCTAGGCCGCAATGGACCAGGATGCTGGTTCCCACCCGGCCGGCGTGCTGCTCACCCTGCAGAGTGACGACGGGAACGCCCATCCACAGCGCCTCGAAGGTCGTCGTGGTGCCGTTGTACGGGAAGGGATCGAGGCCGATGTCGATCCGGCGATAGGCGGCGAAATGGTCCGCGGCCCCTTCGTCGTGGCGAAGCAGCTCGATCTGGTCGGCGCGCGCCCCGCCCTGGGCGATCAGGCCGGCGAAGCGGGCCTTCGACTCGGCGTCCTGGAAGCAGCGGCTCTTGAGAACCAGCCGCCCGTTCGGCACCGCCGCCAGCAGCCGCCCCCAGACGGTCAGCACCTCGGGCGTCAGCTTGGCCACGTTGTTGAAGCTGCCGAAGGTCACGATGCCGCTTTCGGCCATCGGCAAGGGGCCGACCGGCTGGTTCGCCTCGGCCGGCGGACGATAGCAGAGGAACGGCCGCGTCATCCGCATGATCCGTTCGGTGTACCACGGGTCCGACAGGCCGATCGGATCGGCGATCGCGTCGGTCAGGCGAAAATCCATCGCCGCCAGTCCGGTGGTGTTGGGATAGCCCAACCAGGTGAACTGCACCGGCGCCGGCTTGTGGGCGAACACCAGCAGCCGGTTTCCCCCGGTATGCCCGGTGGCGTCCATCAGGACGTCGATGCCGTCGTCGCGGATCATCCGCGCCACCTGCGCATGCGGCATGCCGACGACCTCGCGCCAAGCGGCGGTCATTCCTTTGAAGCGGGCGCTGAACTCGTCCTCCAGCCCCGAATTCGAATAGGCGAAGACTTCGAAGGCGTCCTTGTCGAGATGCTCGATCGTCGGCTCGAGGAAATACGCGACCGAATGGCGCCGCAGGTCGCTGGAGATCAGGCCAAGACGCAGCTTGCGTCCGGGCGCCGGATCGTTGGTGTGGACCATGGGACTGGGCGTCAGCTTGTCGGCATGCTGCTGAGCCCAGAATTTGTGCGCCTTCAGGCTTTCCGCCCCGCCGCGTCCCGCCGTGTAGTTGAGCGCCAGCAGCAAATTGCTGTGGGCGTCCGCATGCTGCGGGTTGAGCGCGAAGGCGCGGGCGTAATGGGGCACCGCCTCGGCGATCAGCCCGTGATCCTTGTAGGTGTCGGCCAGATTGACGTGGATCTCGAGGAGATTGGGCGACAGGCGCAGCGCCTGCTCGAGATGGTCGATGGCCGGGCGGAACAATCCGATCAGCCGCAGCAGGCTGCCCAAATTGCACTGGGCGGCGCCGTGATCGGGCTTGATGCGGACCGCATATTCCAGCATCCGCCGGGCCAGGTCGAAATTGGTCATTTCGCGCAGGCCGGACGCGAAGTGGAACAAGGTGTCCACCGAGGCCGGATTGAGGATGAGGGCTCGGCCCATCAGGTCCAGCACCTCGGGGAACCGCCGCTGGACAAGCAAGGCGATCGCCAAGTTGTTCATCACCCCGACCGGCTCTTCCGCGCAGGCGACGGCCTTGCGGTAAAACAAGATCGCTTCGTCGATCCGGCCGGCGCCCTTGAGCAGGACCGCCAGATTGTTGAGGGCGTGCGGATGATCGGGATTGGCGGCCAGAGCGTCGCGATAAAGCCGCTCGGCGGTGACGAGGTCCTGCTTGGCGTGCGCCTCCAGGCCCTTTTGGAAATACCCGTCGGCGGGAACCACGTCCCGCTCCACCGGCGAAGGCTCGGGCTGGTCCTGCCGTCGAACGGCCTGCTTTTGTTTGTTGCGCTTCTTCAAGGTGCCCACCCCTCACCGAACTCGGCAAGCTGCTTCATACACCCTTGGAGACGAATCGGGTAGAGGGGCGTCTTCGTGATCCCCCGGCGTCCCGGCGCATAAAAAAAGAAGGGCGACCTTTCGGTCGCCCTTCCCTTCTCGGTTATGTCGACCCTTTTACGCGAGCGTCAGATCGCTCGAGGTCAGGACCGAACTATTGACCACACCAAGCAGCCTCACCTCGGAAGCGGAGATCGTTCCGATTTCCGTGGCGTCGACGACCAGGTACACACCGGTGCTGGTGCCGTTGTTGGCGACCACCAGAAGGTCGGCATTGGTCGAGCTGTTGGTCACGGCGCCCAGAGCCGTGCGGAACGACGCGAAGTCGGTATCCGCCAAGCTGGTCACCGTGGTGCTCAGGAACACCACTTCGTCGGTCGTCATGTTGGCCGCGGCCGAGGCACGCGAAGCCACGGTGAGCGAGCCACTGACGTCGTCGTCGATCAGCGACCGCAGGTCACTGGTCAGAGCGACATCGTCGGTGCCGGCCTGGAAGTTGGTGATCGAGTCGTAGCCGGTGGCGTCGCCGGGCGCCGTGCCCTCGTAAATGGCGCCGTAGACCACGACGTCGGTGCCGCCGCCGCTGGTGAGCGTGATGGTATCCGCACCCATCCCACCGCGGACGGTGATCGAGCTGGTCGCCGTGATCACGTCGTTGGCGGTACCGCCGGTCAGGGTCTCGATGTTGGACACCGAGACCGTGACACCGCGGTTGCCCAGGGTGATGAGGTCGGTGCCCGAGCCGCCGGTCAGCGTCTCGATACCCGCCACGATCATGGTGTTGCCCGAGGCGCCCAGGGTGATGACGTCGGAACCGCTGTTGCCGATCAGCGTTTCCACACCGCTCATCGTCACGGAACCGCCGCGAGCACCCAGGTTGACCCAGTCGTTGCCCGTACCGCCGGCCACGGTCTCGACCGCCGCCAGGATCATCGTGATGCCGGAGTTGCCCAGCGTCACGCTGTCGCTGCCCGAGCCGCCGATGACGGTTTCGACACCGTCGACGACCGCGGTCTGACCGCCCGCCGCGAGGTTCAGCCACTGGCCGCCCGTCCCGCCGGACACCGTCTCGACACCGCCGATGGTGATGGTGCCGGCGATGGTCACCTTGTCGGTGCCACTGGAGCCGGTCACCGTCTCGATGGCGCTGCTGACCGAGATGGTGGTCGCGGAAGCGAGGGTCACCGAGTCGTCGGCCGAACCGCCATTCAGCGTCTCG
>JADGAL010000339.1 GCA_015232025.1 Alphaproteobacteria bacterium | reverse complement strand
ACCGCAACAGCTTGGCCGGCGTGGTGCGCGCCCACGGCGCGGCGCGCCAGGCGGGGCTGCGGCTGGTGATCGGGGCGCGGCTGGATTTCCGCGACTGCCCCAGCCTGTTGTGCCTGCCCAACGACCGCGCCGCCTATGGACGGCTGTGTCGGCTGCTCACCTTGGGACGGCGGCGGGCGCCCAAGGGGGAGTGCCATCTCGACCGCGCCGACCTCGCCGCGCTGGGCGGCGGACACAGCCTGATCGCCCTGGCGCCCGATCGGCCGGACGATGAGTTCGCGAGCTTTCTCAAAAGCATGGACGGCGATGTTCATCTCGCGGCGCAATGCCTGCTGCGCGGCGACGACGCCAAACGGCTGCATCTGCTGGCCGGGCTGGCGGCCGAATGCGGCACGCCGCTGGTCGCCACCAACGACGTCCACGCCCACGCCCCGGCCCGCCGGCCGCTGATGGACGTGCTGACCTGCATCCGCGAGCACTGCACCATCGACGCCGCCGGCTGGCGCCTGGAGGCCAACGCCGAGCGCCATCTGAAATCGCCCGCCGAAATGGCCCGCCTGTTCGCCGCCCATCCCGAGGCGGTGGCGCGCAGCGTCGCCATCGCCGAGCGCTGCCGCTTCGGCCTTGACGAGTTGCGCTACGAATACCCGGTCGAGTCCGCCTCGCCCCAGGCCGATTTGGAGCGCCTGACCGCCCAAGGCGCCGCCGGCCGCTGGCCCGAGGGCGTGCCCGCCAAGGTCCAGGCGCAGATCGCCCATGAACTGCGCCTGATCGACCAGTTGGGCTACGCCCCCTATTTCCTGACCGTCCACGACATCGTCGCCTTCGCCCGCTCGCGCGGCATCCTGTGCCAGGGACGCGGCTCGGCGGCCAATTCGGCGGTGTGCTTCTGCCTGGGGATCACGGCGGTCGACCCGGCCCGCTCGGATCTGCTGTTCGAGCGCTTCGTCTCGGCGGCCCGCGACGAGCCACCCGACATCGACGTCGATTTCGAGCACGAGCGCCGCGAGGAGGTCATCCAGTACATCTACCGCAAATGGGGCCGCGACCGCGCCGGCCTCGCCGCCACCGTCATCACTTGGCGCGGCCGGAGCGCGATGCGCGACGTGGGCAAGGCGCTGGGCCTGCCCGAGGATGTCCTGGCGGCGCTGTCGGGGACCATGTGGGGCAGTGGCAACGAGCCGATGCGCGAGGCTTGGGCGCGCGAGGCCGGACTCGACCCCTCCGATCCCCGCCTCGCCTTGACCCTGACCCTGGCCGAGGAATTGAAGGGCTTTCCCCGCCATCTATCGCAGCATGTCGGCGGCTTCGTGCTGACCCGCGGCCCGCTGTCCGAGATCGTGCCGATCGAGAACGCCGCGATGGCCGACCGCACCGTCATCCAATGGGACAAGGACGACCTCGACACCCTGGGCATCCTCAAGATCGACGTGCTCGCCCTGGGCATGCTGAGTTGCGTGCGCAAGGCCTTCGAGCTGGTCGCCGCCCATCACGGCCGCGACCTGACCCTGGCCGACGTGCCCGCCGAGGACCCCGCCGTCTACGACATGCTGTGCAAGGCCGACTCGGTGGGCGTGTTCCAGGTCGAAAGCCGCGCCCAGATGACCATGCTGCCGCGCCTGCGGCCCCGGACCTTCCATGACCTCGTGGTCGAGGTGGCGATCGTCCGCCCCGGCCCCATCCAGGGCGACATGGTGCATCCCTATCTGCGACGGCGGATGGGCAAGGAGGCCGTCGACTACCCCTCGCCCGCGCTGCGCCAGGTGCTGGAGAAGACCCTGGGCGTGCCGCTGTTCCAGGAGCAGGCGATGCGCATCGCCATGGTCGGCGCCGGCTTCTCGGCCGAGGACGCCGACCGGCTGCGCCGCGCCATGGCGGCCTTTCGCCGTCCGGGACTGATCGCGGGGTTCCGCGGCAAGTTCATATCGGGGATGATCAAGAACGGATACGCCCTTGATTTCGCGACGAGGTGCTTCGGCCAGATCGAGGGCTTCGGGCAATATGGCTTCCCCGAGAGCCACGCCGCCAGCTTCGCCATCCTGGTCTATGTGTCGGCTTGGCTGAAATGCCACTACCCGGCCGCCTTCGCCTGCGCGCTGCTCAATTCGCAGCCGATGGGCTTCTACGCCCCGGCCCAGATCGTGCGCGACGCCCGCGCCCACGGGGTCGAGGTGCGGCCGGTCTGCGTCAACGCCAGCCTGTGGGACAACCGGCTGGAGCCCCGCCCCGGCGGCGGCCTCGCCGTGCGGCTGGGCTTTCGCCAGATCAAGGGCTGCGCCGAGGCCGACGCCGCGAAGCTGGTGGCGGCGCGGCCCTTCCGCGGCGCCCACGACGTGTGGTGGCGGGCCGGCCTGTCCCCGGCGGCATTGGAGGTGCTGGCCCAGGGCGACGCGTTCGGCGGACTGGGCCTCGACCGCCGCGCCGCCTTGTGGGCGGTCAAGGGGCTCGGGCATCAGCCCCTGCCCCTGTTCCGCGCCCTGGAACCGGCCGAACCCGAGGTCGTTCTGCCCGCCCTGGCGCTCGGCGAGCAGGTGGTCGAGGACTACGAGTCCCTGCGCCTGACCCTGCGCGCCCATCCGCTGGCGCTGCTGCGCCGCGATCTCGACCGGCTGCGGATCGTGCCGGCCGCCCGGCTGGCCACGTTGGCGCTCGGCAAACGGGTCGCGGTGGCCGGGCTGGTGACCATCCGTCAACGGCCGGGCACCGCCTCGGGCATCATCTTCCTGACCATGGAGGACGAGAGCGGCACGGCCAACGTCATCATCCGCGCCGCCGTGTTCGAGCGCTTCCGCCGCGCCGTGCTGGCCGGACGCCTGATTCGCGTCGACGGACGCGTGCAGCGCGAGGGGATCGTCATCCACCTGCTGGCCGAGACGCTGGAGGACCTCACCCCCATGCTCGCCCGCCTGGTGCCGGACGAGGAGGCCCGCGACTTCTCGGCCCCCTCGCGCGATTTTCATTGATGCGCCCGCAAATGCGGCTAGCCTGATCGGCAGTGGGATCATGAGGGGAAGAGTTCCATGCCGGCCAAGGCCATCACCATCGCCCAGCAGAAGGGCGGCGCGGGCAAGACCACGCTGGCGGCGCAACTCGCCGTGGCTTGGCACGCGGCGGGGCGGCGGGTCGCCCTGCTCGACGTCGATCCCCAGGGCAGCCTGACCGCCTGGGGCCGGGTGCGCCTCGAGCGGGTCGGCGACGGGCCGAAGGTGATCGAGATCGCCGGCTGGAAGATGAGCACCGAGTTGGACCGCATGAAGCGCGACTTCGACATCGTGGTGATCGACAGCCCGCCGCACGCCGAGACCGACGCCCGCGTCGCGGTGCGCGCCGCCGATCTGGTGCTGATGCCGGTGCAACCCAGCCCGATGGATCTATGGGCCATCGCGCCGACTTTGGAGCTGGCGCGCAAGGAGAAGACGCGGGTGCTGCTGGTGCTCAACCGCATGCCGTCGCGCGGTCGCCTGCCCGACGCCATTCTGGGCCACATCGAAAGCCAGTCGCTGCCGCTCGCCCAGTCGCGGCTGGGCAACCGGGTGTCCTTCGCGGCGAGCATGATGGAGGGGCGCGGCGTGGTCGAAACGGCGCCGCGCGATCCCGCCGCCGGTGAGATTCGCGCCCTGGCCATGGAGATCGACGCCCTGCTCGGCGGCAAGGCGTAAGGGCCATGCGCGCCCTGATCCTCGTCCTTCTCGTCCTTTTCCCGCTGTCCGTCCAGGCGGCCGAGCGGCATATGGTGGCCGCCGCCCATCCGCTCGCCGCCGAGGTCGGGCTGGCCATGCTGCGCCAGGGTGGCGGCGCGGTCGACGCGGCGATC
>JADGAL010000338.1 GCA_015232025.1 Alphaproteobacteria bacterium | reverse complement strand
CCGACGATGGCGAGGACGGCGTGCGCCTGCCGCTTCCCGAAGCGCTGGCCGCCGCCGAGGAGATGCTGGCCCAGGCGTCGGCCGAGTGGCCGGTGCTGTGGCTCGGCCCCGCCCCGGTGCTGCCGGGCGTGGTGCGCCTGCCCGTGCGGGGCCGCACCCTGGTCTACCGCAACAGCCGCATCGCCGCCCTGAACGGCGCCTTCGCCGCCTTGGCGGGGCAGCTCAACCTGCCCTATCTCGACCTGTTCGAGATGCTGGCCCACGACACCCAATGGCACAAGGCGCTGATGGCCGGCGACGGCGTCCACCCCGCCGATTCGGGCCACCAGATGCTGGCCGACATCGTCGCCGAATGGGGCCCCTGGCGCGCCTGGCTCGGCCAGCCGGCGGCCGGCGCGCGGATGGCGGGGTGAGCCCTTACGGCTCCCAATAGGGCCTGGGTCCGAAGCGGGTGGCGAGGAAGTCGACGAACACCCGCACCTTGGTCGAGACCAATCGCGCGCTGGGCCACACGGCGTAGACCGAGGCGCCCTCCTCCTCGTACTCGGTGAGCACCGCTTGAAGGCGCCCGGCGCGCAGGTCGGGGCCGACCATGAAGGTGGGCATCGGCGCGATGCCGCGCCCTGCCAGCAGGGCGGCGTGCAGCACTTGGCCGTTGTTGGCGCGCAGCGAGCCCTTCAGGCGCACCGAGCCCTCGCCCGCGGGGCCGCGCCAGCGCCATTCGTCGCCCGAGGTGGTGTAGGTGTAGATCAGGCAGTCGTGGCCGGCGAGGTCGGCGGGGCGCGCGGGCGTTCCGTGGCGGGCGAAGTATTCGGGCGAGGCGCACCACACCCGCCGGCTGGGCGCCAGGCGCCGCGCCACCAGGCTGGAATCGGTCAGCCGGGCGATGCGCACCGCGAGGTCGAAGCCCTCGTCGACCAGATCGACCATGCGGTCGTTCAAGGTGAGGTCGACCGTCACGTCGGGGAAGCGGACCATGAAATCGGGCAGCGCGGGCGCGAGATGCAGGATGCCGAAGCTCATCGGCGCGTTCAGCTTCAGCACGCCGCGCGGCTCGGCTTGCAGGCTGGTCACCGCCAGTTCGGCCTCCTCGGCCTCGGCCATCACGCGCAGGCAGCGCTCGTAGAAGGCGGTGCCGGCGGCGGTGGGGCTGAGCCTCCGCGTGGTGCGGTTGAGCAGCCGGGCGCCCAGGCGTTCCTCGGTCTGCGCCACGATCTTGCTGACCGCCGATTTCGAGACGCCCAGTTCGCGCGCCGCCGCCGAGAAGCCATGCGCCTCGACCACCCGCGCGAACACCTCCATGCTGGTCAATCTGTCCACGCTTGTTCCCCTTTCGGAAACGATCTTGTTCCCCGACCGCGGATTGTCCAGCGGAAAAATCCGATCATATTGCAGGGAGGTTCCACCAAGGAGTGCCGCCCGATGACCCGCATCCTCGTGCTCTATCACAGCCTGTACGGCCATATCGAGACGATGGCCGAAGCCGCCGCCGTCGGCGTGCGCGAAGCCGGCGCCGAGGCCGTGATCAAGCGCGTCCCCGAGACCATCCCCGACGCCGTGATGCGCGCCAAGGGCATGCGCGCCGACCAGCCGGCGCCGATCGCCGAGCCCAACGAGATCGGCGACTATGACGGCATCCTGCTCGGCTCGGGCACCCGCTTCGGCAACATGACTGGGCAGATGCGCAATTTCCTCGACCAGGCCGGCGGCGTGTGGATGTCGGGCAAGCTGGTCGGCAAGCCGGGCGGCGTCTTCACCGCCTCGGGCACCCAGCATGGCGGCCAGGAAAGCACCCTGCTGACCATGCAGCTCACGCTGCTGCATCTTGGCATGGTGATCGTCGGCCTGCCCTACTCGGCCGCCGCCCAGACCCGCATGGACGAGATCACCGGCGGCAGCCCCTATGGCGCCAGCACCATCACCGGCGGCGACAATTCGCGCCAGCCCAGCGCCAACGAAATCGAGCTGATGCGCTTCCAGGGCGCCCATCTCGCCCGCATCGCCACCAAGCTGAAGGCCGCCCCATGATCGAACGACGCCCCTTCGCGACGCTCGGCCGCTTCGAGAACGAGTGGCTGAGCGCCCACTACCACTTCAGCTTCGCCGACTATCACGACCCGGCGCGGGTCGATTGGGGCGCGCTGCGGGTGTGGAACGACGACCGCATCCGCGCCGGCACCGGCTTTCCGCCGCACGGCCATCGCGACATGGAGATCGTCACCTATATCCGCCAAGGCGCCATCACCCACCAGGACGGCCTGGGCAACGAGGGCCGCACGGTGGCCGGCGACGTGCAAGTGATGTCGGCCGGGCGCGGCATCACCCACGCCGAGTTCAATCGCGAGGACGAGGACACCCTGCTGTTCCAAATCTGGATCCAGACCGCCCGGCGCGGCGCCGACCCGCGCTGGGAGACCCGCCAATTCCCCACCGACGCCCGCGCCGGCCGTCTGGTCCCCCTGGCCTCGGGCCGCCCCGGCGACGACGGCGCCCTGCCGATCAACCAGGACGCCGCCGTCTTAGGCGCCACCCTGGCCGCCGGATGCGAGTTCACCCACCCCCTCGCCCCCGGCCGCCGCGCCTATCTGGTGCCGGCCCGCGGCCGCGTCAGCGTCAATGGCGTCACCCTGGAAACCCGCGACGGCGCCGCCATCCAAGGCGAGGACAAGCTGGTGCTGCGGGCGCTGGAGGAGGCGGAATTGGTGATGGTCGAGGTGGGGTGAGGCTCGCGCTCGTAAACCTTTTGCGGATCACCCGACAAAAAATTTACATTTTTGCGCGTTTCCACTTGAAGCCTCACAATATGGTATTAGACCATTACTGATGGTCGAACGACCCTGTGCGGCGCGAGGGGGCGGTGATGTCACTTCAGACGAAAGACGATGCAATCAGCAAAGGCTTGGAACCCTTCCGCCTCCTTCGGGTGATAACGAAAGATGCAGCCAATTTTTCGGCAATGGTTTTCGCCATATCAATACTATCCTCATATTCGTACAACGTTATGTATTTCCACAACATAGACAATAACGTATTCCCACAGTCATTTTTACCATTGCTAAACTCATCTGACTACATGTCGTCATCATTTTTATTCTTACCGATGATTGTAATAGCGTTTTTTCTTGTCTGGTTTTCTGCATTTGTCACGAGTCGCGCTCTGGCGCAGATTACGAGCTCGTTCACCTCGAAAAGGGCAGACTCTGGGGTAAGAAAATGGACGCAATGGTACCGCGCACACCCGACAATCTATGCATCTTTACGTATCATAAAGCCTGTTTACCAACTCATTGAAAAAATGTTCGTTCTAGGAAAGGGATACGAATTTTGGCGTAAGTTCTTTTACACAGTCCCTCTGTTGGCCGCGTGTCTTGTGTTTATTCCCGTTTGCGTTCTTTCAACAAGCATTCACACCCGCTATAATTATCTTATGTTGACGATTTCAGCCGCTTTTCTGTTGCTGATGTGGGCAAGAAAAGCCAAGATATTTCGCAACTATAACACGCGCGACTTCTATTCATCATTTGTTACGGTAGTATTTGCTGCGCTGATCAGCGGAACACTCGGAAACTATATGTTCGACTTATCCGTAATCAAGACAAAGCGCAGCCTTCAACTATCAATCGGAAGCGGTGTGCGTGAAAATGTTCCTGAAACAGTCGCCAACAGGGCGCTTGATCGAGGCCTTTTTTATAGCCTCCTCGCTATCCGGTGTGGGTAGCCTCCTGACCAAAGGTTGAGGCGGTCCACGTCCATCCCTTTGTTCGACCGAAGACCATCCCTCCGTCCCGACCTGCGAATTCCGGCGGCAGCCGAGCGCAG
>JADGAL010000337.1 GCA_015232025.1 Alphaproteobacteria bacterium | reverse complement strand
GCCAATATGCTGGTGTTCGCCGCCGCCCTGCGCGCCAACGCGCCGCGCGCCGCGTTTGGCGAGCAGCCGCTGAAGGCGCTGGAGCGGGTGGGGGGCCGCGAGGCGGTCAAGCGCCTGACCGAGGAACTGGCCGAGAAGGCCGGCCAGGAGACCAAACCCGCCAACGCGCCGGTCGGCGGCGAATGGCGGGTGGCGACCCTGCCGTTCCTGTCCGGCGCCGAGATCGACCCGATCCGCCTGTCGCTGCGCCGCCCGCCCGACGCCGAGGAACCCGACGACGAGCGCGAGAAGAAGGGCCGCGGCGATCCCGGCGCGCGCTTCCTGGTCGATCTGAGCCTGACCCGCATCGGCCCGGTGCAACTGGACGGGCTGGTCAAGCGCAAGTCCAAGCGCTTCGACCTGATCCTGCGCACCCGCGCCGCCTTGGACGGCGAGACCCGCGCCGCGGTCACCCAGATCTTCGCCAAGGCCTGCGCCGAGCTTCAGATGGCCGGCCAGGTGACCTTCCAGGCGACCACCCGCTTCGTCGAACCCCTGCTGCCCGAGCAGGCCGTGCGGGGGCTGACGGTATGAACACATCGGCCTCATCACGACGCGCGCCCGCAGACAAATATGGGAAACACCAAGGACGCCAAGGACACCAAGGACACCGGAACCGGGGCGCGCGACGTCGCCTCCCTCCTGGTTTCTTGGTGTCCTTGGTGTCCTTGGTGTTAAAAACGTCACAATGATTGCCGCCGAACGACGCGCCCTGCTGGTGGCCGCCGCCAATCCGGCGCCGCGCCTCGACTATGTCGTGACCCTGTTCGGGCGGGTGGGCGAGGTCGGCGCGCGGCTGCGTCTGGTGCCGGATCGGCTGATCCTCGATCCGGCGTCGTTCGGCCCCTATCTCGCGGCGCTGGCGGGCGCGGACTCGCTGGAGGCGCTGGGCGCCGCCGTGCTGGAGGATGTGGCCGACCGGCTGGTGCCGCGCTGGGTCGAGGTGGCGGTGCGCGGCCCGCTGCATCAGGCGCTGTTCGAGGATCGCCAGCCGAAATGGGACGGCAAGGCGCTGCTCGATCGGGCCGACCGATTGCCGGGAGACTGGCATGCCGGTTGCTGATCCCGCCACGGTACCGGGGCGCATCGAGGGATGATGCTGGATTCGTCGACCGATCCCAAAGGCTATTACGCCGCGCTTGGCGCGACCCCCGGCGCCTCGACCGAGGCGCTGCACGCCGCCTTTCGCGCCCGCGCCAAGCAGCTTCACCCCGACCGCAACGCCAAGCCCGACGCCGACGAGGCGTTCCAGCGCCTGAACGAGGCCTGGGCCTGCCTGCGCGATCCGCGGCGGCGCGCCGAATACGATGCCGGCGGCGCGGTCGCCACCGTCTCCGAGACCCAGCCGCATGTCTGCCGCCGTTGCCAGAAGGTGACGGCGCAGCCGCGCCACGTCGTCTTTCATCGGGTGCGCGGTCGCCTGCTGACCGCCCGGCGCGAGCGCGAGGAGGGCATTTTTTGCCGGGACTGCGCCGACCGCACGGCAATAATGGCCAGCGCGGTGACTTGGGCGACCGGGTTCCCCAGCGTGGTCGGCCTGTTCCTGGCGCCCGGCGCGCTGCTGCGCAACATGATGGGCGGCACCATGCCGCGCGACGAGAACGCCCGCCTGCTGTTGCATCAGGCCCGCGCCTTCCTGGCCCGCGGCGACGTCGAGATGGCCCGCACCCAATGCGAACAGGCGCGGCCCTTCGCCGCCAATCCCGAACTGCGCCGACAGGCCGACCACATGCTCGACGCGCTGGGGCCGGGCACCCGGCGCCTGAAGGACCGCTGGGGCCTGTGGGGCCACGCCTTCGTGGTGCAGGCCCTGCCGCTGGCCGGGCTGGCGCTGGCCCTGGTGGTGCTCGCCGTGGTCGCCTGGCTGCGCTGGGAGCCCGGCGAGCTTGCCGCCCGCATCCGCGTGCAGCGGCCGGTCGAGGGCGAGACCCGCCACGTCGCCACCGAGATGCTGAAGGTCCGCCAAGGCCCCGACCCGACGACCCCGGTGATCGCCCTGCTGGACCGCTTCACCACCGTGCAGGTGGCCGGCGCGCTGCCGGGCGGCGAATGGGTGCGGGTCGAGACGCCCGGCGGGGTCAGTGGCTTCGTGCAGTCGCGCTGGCTGTTCGGCGGGTCGGGCGCGGCGGCGCAGATCCGCTGGTGCATCGACCATCGCGGCGATCCTCCCGCCAATGGCGAGGTGCTGAACCGCCGCAGCGGCGGGGCGCACGAACTCACGGTGCGCAACACCATGGCGACGGACGCCGTGGTGCGCCTGAAAAGCCCCACCGGCCGCACCATGCTGACCTTTTTCGTCGCCGCCGGCTCGACCGCCCGCATCGACGGCATCCCCGATGGAACCTTCCGCGCCGTCTTCGCGATCGGCGCCGATTTCAGCCGGGCCTGCGGCGTCTATATGCGCGAAATGCGCACCTATGTGGTGCCCAAGGCCCAGACCTTCCGCGCCTGGGTCGGCGAGCCCGCCCCCGGCCTGATCATCCCGCCGCCCGGCGACGGCCCCGAGCGCTCGCAGCCGGTCGAACCCGTTCTCTTCGTCGACACCGGCTGATTACAAAAACACGTAAAACTTATTGCAATAGCGTTACTGTGCGTCGAGCGCCCATCACTCATAATACTTTTGCACGCTTCAATGCGCCGAGACGCGCCTATACTCTCTCCCAGTCCAGGAAGAGAGAGAGGAACGCGCAATGGCAACCGCCCAGCTTGGGGTAAGGGACGCCCGCCTCTACCAGATATGCTGGCGCACCGATATCGGCGACGTCCGCCGCAGTGCGCCGATGCCACGCTATCTGGCCGAATTCCGTGCCCGCGAAGGAGTGGGTCACGCCACGATGGCCTGTTGGGTGGAAGAATACGCCTCCAACAAACCCGCCGAAAACGAGATGTGACGAGAACATCTTCTGGGCGAGCCAATGAAAAGGCTCGCCCCATAGTCCCCGCCAGTATTACAAAGTCCCGCCACCTTCGCCGCGTCGGCGAACCATGTTCTGGGCCATCTCGTCGAGGGCGGTCTGCTCCTTGCGGTTCAGTTCCTCTTGGGCGCGGCGGTCGCGCGCCGCCTGGGCCTGCTCGTAGGTCTTGAGGCGGCGATAGGATTCGGCCAGCTCCTCGCGGGCCGCCTCGACCGCCTCGCGCACCGAGGCCAGCATGGCGGCCAGGTTGTCGCGCTCGGCCATGTAGCGCCGGACGTAGTTCCCCCAGCTCATCCCGACCCCGACCGGGTCGGCGCGGGCGGTCGCCTCCTCGTGGTCGCGCTGGGCCTCGATATGGGCCTGCGCCTGCTCGATCTGGTGTTCGCGCTCCAGGATCTCGCCCAGCGCCCGGCGCTTCTCGTCGACCTCGTATTTGGCCAGCCGGATGACGGTGTGGAGGTCTTTGCCCATGCGCTGTTACTGTTTGAGGATTTCGCCCAGCCACTGGTAGCAGTCGGCCAGCGAGGTGGCGTCGGCCTTGCGCTGGCTTAGGAACTCTTCGATGGCGGGGTAGTAGTGGATGGCCTCGTCGACGGCGGGGTCCGAGCCGCGGCGATAGGCGCCCAGCCGGATCAGTTCGGCCATGTCCTCGTAGGTGGCGATCAGGCGCCGGGCGCGCGAGACGACGGCGTTCTCGTCCTCGCTGTTGCAGCCGGGCATGGTGCGCGACACGCTGCGCAGGATGTTGATCGCCGGATAGCGGCCGCGCTCGGCGATGGCGCGATCGAGCACCACATGGCCGTCGAGAATCGCCCGGACCGCGTCCGAGATCGGCTCGTTGTGGTCGTCGCCGTCGACCAGCACGGTGAACAGGCCGGTGATCGAGCCGCGCCCCA
>JADGAL010000336.1 GCA_015232025.1 Alphaproteobacteria bacterium | reverse complement strand
AGCGGGCGTTCGGGGTCGAGCGCCACCTCGACAGGACCGATCGCCTCGACCGACAGCGCCTCGACGATCAGGCGGCGGCCGGCGGCGACAAAGCCCCAGCGGGCGCGATGGGCTTCGGCGAAGGCCCGCTCCATCGCGGCGGCGGGGCCGAACTCGACGATCAGCGCGCTGTCCGAGCCCTCTTGCCGCAGATGCGCGGTGCGCGACACCCGCACGGCCGTGGCGGGAACGCCCTGCCCCTCGATCTCGGCGCGCGCCTCCGCCTCCAGCGCGTCCAAGTCGGCCAGCGGCGCGTCGGTCAGCGGCGCCTCGACGGTCGTCTCGCGCATCGCCCGCATGTCGGCCAACCCCATGCCATAGGCCGACAGCACGCCGGCCAGGGGATGCAGGAACACCGTCGTCATGCCCAGCGCGTCGGCCACCCGGCAGGCGTGCTGTCCGCCCGCCCCGCCGAAGCACACCAAGGCGTGCTTCGTGACGTCGTGTCCGCGCTGTACCGAGATTTGCTTGATCGCGTTGGCCATGTTTTCGACCGCGATGGCCAGGAAGCCCTCGGCCACCGCTTCGGCCGGGCGCCCGTCGCCGATGCGCGCCGCCAGCGCCGCGAAGCCCTCGCGCACCGGCCGGTCGTCGAGCGGCTGATCGCCCCCCGGCCCGAACACATGCGGAAAGAAGCGCGGCTGGATTTTGCCGACCATCAGATTGGCGTCGGTCACGGTCAGCGGCCCGCCGCGCCGGTAGCAGGCCGGCCCCGGATCGGCGCCCGCCGAGTCCGGCCCCACCCGGAAACGGGCGCCGTCGAAGGACAGGATCGAGCCTCCGCCCGCCGCCACCGTATGGATGCGCATCATCGGGGCGCGCATGCGGATGCCGGCCACGCTGGTTTCGAAGGCGCGCTCGAACGCGCCCTCGAAATGCGAGACGTCGGTCGAGGTTCCCCCCATGTCGAAGCCGATCAGCCGCTCGAACCCGGCGAGGCGCGCCGTGCCGACCATGCCGACCACCCCGCCCGCCGGGCCGGACAGGATCGAATCCTTGCCCTGGAACAGCCGCGAATCGGTCAGCCCGCCATTCGAGCGCATGAACATCAGCCGCACGCCGGGCAACTCGGCCGCCATCCGATCGACATGGCGGCGCAGGATGGGCGACAGATAGGCGTCGACCACCGTGGTGTCGCCGCGCGGCACCAGCTTCATCAACGGGCTGACGAGGTGGCTGACCGAGACCTGCGCGAACCCCAGCCCCCGCGCCAACGCCGCCGCCTCGGCCTCGTGGGCGTGATGGCGGTAGCCGTGCAAAAAGACGATCGCCACCGAGCGGATGCCGTCGGCCAGCGCCTCCTCAAGCCCCCGCCGCGCCGCCTCCAGATCGAGCGGCACCAGCACCGCGCCTTCGGCGGTGACCCGCTCGGGAACCTCGACGACGCGCTCGTACAGCATCTCGGGCAACACGATGTCGAGCGCGAACAGGTCGGGCCGGTTCTGGGTGCCGATCCGCAACGCGTCGCCAAAGCCCCGCGTGGTCAGCAGCAGCGTGCGCTCGCCCTTGCGCTCGAGCAGGGCGTTGGTGGCCACCGTGGTGCCCATCTTGACCGCCTCGACCATCCCCGAAGGAATCGGCGCGCCCGCGTCGATCCCCAGCAGATCGCGAATCCCCCGAAGCGCCGCGTCGGGATAGCGGCCGGGATTGTCGGACAGCAGCTTGTGGGTGACCAACCCCCCATCGGGGCGCCGCGCCACGATGTCGGTGAACGTCCCGCCGCGGTCGATCCAGAATTGCCAGCCGGTCATGACCCCATGGTGCGCGGCGGGTCGGGTGGGCGTCAAGGCGGAGTCAGGTCATGAGCCGTTCGAAGAAATCTCGCGGCGAAAAGATCGTCACCGGCAGGCAGAGGTCCAATGGGAAATGGCGCACATTCCCGGTGATCAGAATTTCGGCTTCTCCAGCGCGCGCCGTCGCGACATAGACCGCGTCATCGCAATCGGGGAGCGAGGGTGGATCATCCGGATCGACAAGGATTCCCACCTCCTCCAGTTCCGCGATGAACGTAAGCGCCTCGTTTCGGTAAGCGGCGTGCTTGGGTCGCCCCACCACTTCACGGTATTCGTCCAGAATCGCGGTCGAGACCACGATCTCATGATGGCGAACCGACGGCGCGGCATAATCCGTCCGTTCGCGCCGCAGCGATCACCACATTGCAGTCAAGAACGATCCTCATCCACGCCGCATTCGCTTTTCCGCGCGTCGGGCGGCCACGTCGGCGTCGATGTCGCGCAGGATCTCGTCTTCGTCGCGGCCGCGATCCTCGTCCGCGGGCGGCGTCGCCGCCAGGACCGCGGCAATGCGATCCGCCGCGGCGCCTCGATCGACCACGACTTTGGGACGGAGCAGAATGCCGCCTTCGACCAGGGTCGCCTCCAGCAGGTCGCCCTCGTGCAGATCGATCCGAGCGCGCAACGTGGCGGGAATCGTGACCTGGAACTTGGGTTTGATGGTGACAAGCGACATCGGCGGTACCCTAGTAGGAAAGTTGGAAAATCCTACTATGGGGCGGGCGTAGGTAAAAATCAAGCCGGCGGAAGCAGCCCCGCCGAAAGCGGCATCCCGGCGGGTGGCCGGGCGCGGCGGGGCGGGCGGTGGACCAGGGCGTCGATGCGCTCGCGCAGCGCCAAGGCCGAGAACGGCCGCGCCAGGATGAGGGTCGAGCCGGCGGCGCGGGCCGCCAGGACGTCGGCCAGGGTGGGGCGGCTGGCCAGCAGGAGCACGGGGACGCGGGCGTCCGGGCTGTCCTTCGAACCGCGCAGCAGCGCGAGCATCGCCAAGCCGTCGAGCGGGGCCATCTCGATTTCGGCCATCACCAGGCTGGCCCGCCGCTCGGCCAGCAGGTAGAGCGCCCGCGCGCCGTCCGTCGCCTCGCGCACGTCGCGCACCCCCCAGGGCGCCATAAGGCCGCGCAGCAGGCGGCGTTCCTCGACCACCAACCCGGCCAGCACGACCGACAGGCGATCCCATTCCGGTCCCGTGCCGCCGTCGCGCATCGCCGCCCATTCCGCATGAAGACAGCGGAGAGGTGGCGGTTCCGGCCGGTGATTTCCGGCGCGCGGAAGGGGGCTCGGGACACGAAAAAAGCCGGCGGCGATTCTCGCCACCGGCTCTTTCGGTTCCGCCCCAGAGTTCTGAAGTGGTGGGCAGGCCCGCCACTCGTTTCGATCCCCCGCTCCATCCCAGGATTGGGTTGTCGAGGGACATCCTGCCCCAGGCCGAACGGCCGGGCTGTGATGGAGCGCACACCCCCCAAAGTTTTTTTTGGCCAGGGGCGTGCTTGACCGGCGCGGTTCGGCCGCCCAGCATGTAGGGGGCCAAACCAAAGCGAGACCCCCTTTCATGGGCGCCACCTCTTCGCCGCGCACCGGCGGCGCGATCCTGGCCGATGGGCTGTTGGCCCATGGCGCCGACACGGTGTTTTGCGTGCCGGGCGAATCCTTCCTGGCCTTCCTGGACGCCGCCCACGACCGGCGCGACCGGCTGTCTTTGATCGTCTGCCGCCAGGAGGGCGGGGCCGCCTTCATGGCCGAGGCGTGGGGCAAGGCCACCGGGCGGCCCGGCCTGTGCTTCGTGACGCGCGGGCCGGGCGCCTGCAACGCGGCGATCGGGGTTCACACCGCGTTTCAGGATTCGACGCCGATGGTGCTGCTGGTCGGCCAGGTCGAGCGCCGCGCCCGCGGCCGCGAGGCGTTTCAGGAGGTCGAATACCGCCTGATGTTCGCCCCGCTCGCCAAGCATGTCGAAGAGGTGTTCGACGCCGCCGCCATCCCCGAGGCGCTGGCCCGCGCCTTCGCCGCCGCCTCGCAAGGGCGGCCCGG
>JADGAL010000335.1 GCA_015232025.1 Alphaproteobacteria bacterium | reverse complement strand
TGCCGGCGGTGTCGGCGACCAGGGTCTCGGCGGCCTTGCGGCCGGCCCGCGCCTCGTCCATGGCGGCCAGCGCGTCCAGCCCCGCGGCATGCAGCGACAGCGCCTCCAGCGCCCGGACCTGCTCGTTGACGTTGCGATAGCGGGCGGCTTGGCGGGCTTGGCGGCGCAACCCGCCAAGCTGCGAGTCGAGGGTGGCCAGCACGTCGTCGAGTCGCGCCAGATTGGTTTCGGCGGCCTTGAGGCGCAGTTCCGCCTCATGGCGGCGGGAATGCAGGCCCGAGATGCCGGCCGCCTCCTCCAGCAGGCCGCGGCGGTCCGAGGGCTTGGCCGAGATCAGCGCGGCGACCCGGCCCTGGCTGACCATCGCGGTCGAGCGCGCCCCGGTGGCGGCGTCGGCGAACAGAAGCTGCACGTCGCGGGCGCGCACCTCCTTGCCATTGACGCGGTACAGCGAGCCGGCGCCGCGCTCGATGCGGCGCACCACCTCGAGGTCGTCATGCTCGTTGAACTGGACGGGTGCGGCCCGGCCGGCGTTGTCGAGCACCAGCGCCACCTCGGCGATGTTGCGCGGCGGGCGCTCGGAGGTGCCGCCGAAGATCACGTCCTCCATCTCGCCGCCGCGCATCTGGCGGGCCGAGGTCTCGCCCATCACCCAGCGCAGCGCCTCGACCAGATTCGACTTGCCGCAGCCATTGGGGCCGACCACCCCGGTCAGCCCCGGCTCGATGGCCAGCTCGCAGGACTCGACGAAGGACTTGAATCCCGAGAGGCGCAGCCGCGTGAAGGCGATCATGCCGCCTACTTCGACGCCTTCTTCAGGGCGGCGTCGAACGCCTCGAACGATCCGCTGCCCTCGATCTTCTCGTCGCCGATCACGAAGGTCGGCGTGGCCTTGATGGCGTATTTCTCGCGGCCCTCCTTGGCGCGGGCCAGGATCGCGTCGATGGTCTTCTGGTCGCCCACGCAGGCCTTGAAGCGATCGGCCGGGATGCCGCCCAACTGCGCGATGTTTTGCAGCACCTGGGCGGGGTTCTGGGCGCGCGACCAGTCGTCCTGGGCGCGGAACAGGGTCTCGACGAAGGCGAAATAACGCTCGTCGCCGCCGCAATGGGCGACCAGCGCGGCCAGCAGGCCGATCTTCTCGAAGGGGAAGTCGCGATAGACCAGCTTGGCCTTGCCGGTCTCGATCCACTCCTTCTTGATCCGCGGCAGGACGTCGCGGTGGAAGGCGGCGCAATGCGAGCAGGTCAGCGCCGAATATTCATAGATGGTGACCGGCGCGTCCTTCTTGCCCAGCACGCGGTCGATGTCCCAACTGGTCGGCGCCTCGGCCGCGTTGACGACGGCGCCGCCAAGGAAGGCGGCCAGCGCCGATACGATCATGAACGCCCGTCTGTTCACCGTGACCTCCGCTCGCATGAGATGCCCGGATAGTAAGCGCCCGCGCGACGGCCGACAAGCTACGCCTTGCGTGGCGCCAGCATGCGGCCCAGCCCTTCCAGGGCGGCGCGCAGCTCGGGGTCTTCGACGGCGTCGAGGCGCCGCGCCAGGGCATCGGCGTCGGCCGGGGCGAGCGGCGGCGGCGGCTTCGGCGCCGCCTTGGGCGGGCTGCGCGGTGGCAGCGGTCCCTGGACCAGCGCCAGCCGGGCCACCGCGCGATAGCCGAAATAGCCGTTGATGCGCTGAAGGACCAGCGGTTCGAGATGCTGCAACTCGATCGCCGCGGCGCCCGAGGCGACCTTGAGGTGCAACACGCCCTCGGCCTTCTCGCCGCGCCCGCGCGCCAGCTTGAGCGGCATCGCCTGGGCGGCCAGCAGCGGCCCGACGATGGCCGGCCATTCCGAGATCACGGCGCCTTCGGCGAAGCCGCGCTTGCCAAGCGCCACGCCGGCCACCCGGCCGATCATCGCGGAAACCTGCTCGGGTCCGATCGCCCGCCGGCCGTCGGTTCTCTTCATGGCCGGCACTATGCTACCGTGGCCGCCATGCCGCAAGCCGATCCCGACCTTCTGCTCGCCTGGTACGACCGCAATCGGCGCGTCCTGCCGTGGCGCGAGACGCCCGATCCCTACCGAGTCTGGCTCAGCGAGGTGATGCTGCAACAGACCACGGTGGCCGCCGTGATCCCCTACTTCCTGGCCTTCGTCGAGCGTTGGCCGCGCGTCGAGGATTTGGCGGCGGCGCCGCTCGACGACGTGCTGCGCGCCTGGGCGGGGCTTGGCTATTACGCGCGGGCGCGCAACCTGCACGCCTGCGCCCGCACGGTGACCGCGTGGCGCGGCGGGCGCTTTCCCGATACCGAGGAGGCCCTGCTCACCCTGCCCGGCGTGGGCCGCTACACGGCGGCGGCGATCGCCGCGATCGCCTTCGGGCGGCGCGCCGTGGTGGTCGACGGCAATGTCGAGCGGGTGATGGCCCGGCTGCACGCCGTCACCGAGCCGATGCCCGGCGTCAAGCGCCGCCTCGAATCACTGGCCGCCGCGCTGACTCCCGACCAACGCGCGGGCGACTACGCCCAGGCGGTGATGGATCTGGGCGCCACGGTCTGCACGCCGCGCGGCCCGGCCTGCGGCATCTGCCCATGGATGGCGGCCTGCGAGGGCCGCGCCCAGGGCATCGCCGAGACCCTGCCGGCCCGCATTGTCAAGCCCGAGCGCCCGACCCGCCTGGGCGTCGCCTTCTGGGCGGTGCGCAAGGACGGCGCGGTGCTGCTGCGCCGCCGCCCGCCCACCGGCCTGCTGGGCGGCATGATCGAGGTGCCCTCGACCCCCTGGCGGGCGGAAGCCTGGACCCGCGAACAAGCCGCCGCCGAAGCCCCTCTGACCGCCGAATGGCGCCCCTTGCCCGGCGTGGTGCGCCACAGCTTCACCCATTTCCACTTGGAACTGACCCTGCAACTCGGCCGAGTCGGCGCCGACCCGCGGGCGCGCGGCCTTTGGGTGCCGCTCGACCGGATGGGCGAGCACGCTTTGCCCGCCCTGATGCGCAAGGTGGTGCGGCACGCTTTGGCGAAGGCTTATTAAGAAAAACAAGATTAACCACCAAGACACCAAGAACACTAAGGTTCACCAAGAGGATTTCTTTTTGGTGACTTCTTGGTGTCTTGGTGTCTTGGTGGTTATCTGTTTTTTCTTTTTTCTTCACCCCTCGCTGACCCCAGCCTCGCCGAAGGTCGCCATTCCGGAGTGGCAGGCGATGGCGGCGCGCATCAGGCCCACCGCGAGTACGGCGCCCGAGGCTTCGCCCAGGCGCATGCCCAGGTCGAACAGCGGGCGCTTGCCCAGTTCGGCGAGCAGGCGGCGGTGGCCGGGCTCGGCCGAGACGTGGGCGACCATGCAATGATCCAGCGCGCCGGGCGCGGCTTGGGCCAGCGGCGCGGCGGCGGCGGTGCAGACATAGCCGTCGAGTAGAACCGGCACGCGGTTCAGGCGGGCGGCCAGCACGGCGCCGGCCATGGCGACCAGTTCGCGGCCGCCGACCAGACGCAGCGCCTCGAGCGGATCGGAGGGGCGATTGACGGCGATCGCGTCCGCGACCACGCGGGCCTTCAGCGACAGGCCCTCGTCGCCCACCCCGGTGCCGCGCCCCACCCAATCGGTCGCCTGACCGCCGAACAGGGCGTGCGCCACGGCGGCGGCGGCGGTGGTGTTGCCGATGCCCATCTCGCCGACGCACAGCAGATCGGTGTCGGCCGGCACCGATTCGAAGCCGGCGAAGAAGGCGGTGTTGAATTCGGCCGGGCTCATCGCCGGGCCTTGGCTGAAGTCGGCGGTGGGGTTGTCGAGATCGAGCGCCATCACCCGCAGCTCGACCCCGAAGGTCTCGCAAAGCTGGTTCACCGCCGCGCCGCCGGCCTGGAAATTGGCG
>JADGAL010000334.1 GCA_015232025.1 Alphaproteobacteria bacterium | reverse complement strand
CGTCCAGGTCGTCACCACCGTATCGACGGAGGCGTCGGGCAGCGGCAAGGACTCGGCCGAGGCTTGCAGCAGGGTCACCGGAAACGGCGCCGTCGCGGCCGCCCGCCGCGCCAGGACGAGCAGCGGCGCCGAAGGCTCGACGCCGATCAGCCGCTCGACCGCCGCCGGGTAGAAGCCGACATTGAGGCCCGAGCCGATCCCCAGTTCCAGCACCACGCCACGCGCCGGCTCGAGCACGCGCTGGCGGAAGGGCGGCAGATGCCGGCTGCGCATCACCCGATGCAGCAGCCGGGGAAACAGCCACGCGTTCCAGAAACCGGTCACCGTGGCGCCATGAATTCGAGGAACACCCCGCAGGCCTGGGCCGGCGCCACCCGCACCGTACCCTCGGCGTCGCGGTGGTGGGGCACGCCATGGGCGGCCAGGGCGGCGGCGGCGCGGTCGGTGTCGGCCACCGTGATGGTCATCGCCACCATGGCCGGGGCTTGCGGCTCGGGCTCCAGATCGGCCTCGGGGTGAAGCTGGGTCAGGTCGTCGGGGCGGCACACCAGGATCATGCCGTTGCCGGTATGCACCGCCACCGTGTTGTCGGTGGGGGTCGCCGCGCCGGGGCCGAACACCTGGCCATAGCCCCACATCGCCTGATCGGGGTCGTCGACCACGGCGGTCACCGAATCGATGCCGACCGCGCCGTTCTCGTGCGCCAGCCAGTCCGGCCGGCGCAGCAGATCGGGCGTCAGATGCTGGCACAGGAAGCTGGTGATGCCCGGCGTGGCGCCCGGCGGCAGCCCGACCACCGCGAACAGCGGCGTCAACTCGCCCTCGGGCGCCCATAGCTTGCGACTGAGCGCCCGCGGCGTCTCGGCGCCGATGCCGGCTTGGCGCAGGGCCTGCGCGGCGGCGGCGCCATCGTCGGTGCCCCAGGCCATCGCCATCAAGCCCTCGCCATTGCGCTCGATCCAGGCGGACACCCGCCGCGCCATGTCGCCCTCGCCGGTCGCGGCGAGCAGTTCGACATAGGTGCGCTCGAACATCAGGCAGTGGTTGGCGGTGCCCCATTCGGGATGCCCGCCGCGCGGCGTGACGGCGAATCCCAAACGGCGGAAGGTCTCGGCCGCCGTCTCCAGGTCGCGCACGGCGACCACGGCATGGTCGATGCCGGTGATGTGGTTGTGCATCAAGGCCCCTCGCTCCGGTTCGCGATCAGGAGACCAGCAACGACGGCCCGGTGTCAACCGCGCCGCGGTTGCGGTGGTTATCGCCCTTCGCGCCACCATGACAAGATCAGTCCGCCCATGGCCAACATCAGCAGCGCGGCGCCGGGCATCAGGGGGGTGTCGCGGATGGCGGTGACGACGTGGTCTTCATTGGCTTGCAGGCCGATCCAGTCGCGGCCGACCGCCAAGCGGTCGGGGGCGACCCGGCGGGCGTCGGGGACTCCGCCTTCGGCCAGCCAGAACACGCCGCCGCGATTGGCTTGGGCGAGAGGGCCGGCCTTGGCGTCGGTGGCGGGCAGTTCGCCCAGTTCCACGGGATTGACCGTGCCGGCGGCGGCAACCGCGCTGCGCGCGCCGTCGCCGACGCGGTAGAGGCCGGGCGCGCCGACGGTCATTTCGCCGATGGCGCGGCCGTCGGGGCCTTCGGTCAGAGTCAGCGGGCGCTCGGTGCCGTCGGGCAGGGTGACCTTGGCCTGGGCGGGGGCGTCGTCGAGACTGCGGCGGGTGACGATCAGGCGGTCGCCGCGGATTTCGGCCGACAGCATGTCCTCTTCGAGGGCGGGTTCCTTCATCAGCCAATGGGCGAGACGGCGCAGCAGCTCGGCTTGCGGCCCGCCACCTTCCCAGCCGCGCGTCCACAGCCAGAAACTGTCGCTCAGCAACAGCGCCACCCTGCCCTTCTCGACCCGGTCGAGCACCAAGAGCGGGCTGCCGCCGGGGCCTTCCATCACGGGGGTGCCGCGCAGCACGCGGGCGCCCACCTGACGCATCCAGCGGCCCCAATCGGGCTGGGCGCCAACCGCGCCGGCGCCGGTCAGGCCGGCGGTCACCGGATGGCGCCGGCCGATTTCGCTGACTTGCGGATGATAGGGTCGCTCGGTCACCCCGCCGGCCGGGGCGGCGGGCAGCACCGCGTCGAGCGGCGTGTCGTACAGGCTGAAGGCGTCGGAGAATTCGGGGCCAACCGCCACCAGCAGGGCGCCGCCCGCTTCGACGTAATCCGTCAAGTTGAAGTAGTAGCCGGGCGGCAACACGCCGCGCCGCCGATAGCGGTCCAGGATGATCAGATCGAAGCTGGCCAGCTTCTCCTCGAACAACTCGCGCACCGGGAACGAGATCAGCGCCAGTTCCTTGAGCGGGGTGCGGTCATCCTTCTCGGGCGGGCGCAGAATGGTGAAGTGGACCAGATCGACCGAGGGGTCGGCCTTCAGCAGGTTGCGCCAAGTGCGTTCGCCGGCATGCGGCTCGCCCGAGATCAGCAGCACGCGCAGCCGGTCGCGCACCCCGTTGACGGTGACGGCGGCGCGGTTGTTGACCATCGACAGCTCGTCCGGCCCGCCCTCGACCTCCAACTCGACCACCGTGCCGCCGCCATGCGCGATCGGCACCGACACGACATGCGGCTGGTTGAGCGGCACCGGCTCGACCACTTCGTCGCCGCCATCGACCCGCAAGGTCAGGCGGGCGGTGCCATCGCGGCCGGGATCGTCGACCCGCAGCCTTACCGAGGCCTCGCCGCCGACCAGGGCGAAGCTGGGCGCCTGCTCAACCACCAGACGGCGGTCGCGCTCGCCGGGCTTGCCGGTCAGCAAGAGATGCAGCGGCGCGCCGAGGTCCAGCGTCTCGGGGACGTCGTGGATTTGGCCATCGGTGACCAGAACCACGCCGGCCAAGCGCCGCCGGGGCACGTCGGCGAGCGCCCGGTCCAGCGCCTCGAACAGCCGCGTGCCGTCGTCGCGACCGGCCGCCGGGCGCACCGTCTCGACGCGAATCTCCAGACTCTCCAGCCGGCCCAGCCGCTCGCGCAGTTGCGCCTCGGCCTTGGTCGCAAGGGCTCGGCGGTCGCCGACCTCCTGGCTGGCGCTGTCGTCGATCAGCACCACCGCGATGTCGTCGAGCGGCGTGCGCTGTTCGGCGGCGAGGCGCGGATTGGCCAGCGCCAGGGCCAGCGCGGCCAGCGGGATCAGCCGCAACCAGGCGCCGCGCGCCCGCCGGATCATGCCCCACAGGACGAGCGCCAAACCCAGCCCCGCCGGCACGGCGATCCACGGCCAGGGCAGCAGCGGCGAGAAGACGAGATCGGGGATCATTGGCCCAGGCGCTCCATGATCGCCGGCACATGCACCTGATCGGCCTTGTAGTTGCCGGTCAGCGCGTACATCACGAGGTTGACGCCGAAGCGCACCGCCAATTCGCGCTGGCGCTCGCCGCCCGGCACGACGGGCAGCAGGGCGCGGCCCTCGCCGTCGATCGCCCAGGCGCCGGCCCAGCCGTTGCCGCCGACGATCACCGACGAGACGCCGTCATTGATCGTCTCGTCGCCGCGCTCCACCCAGACCGGCGCGCCGGCGTAGCGGCCGGGCATGTCGCGCAGCAGATAGAACGAGCGGGTCAGGACGTGGCGCTCGTCCACGGCGGCGAGCGGCGGGATGGCCAGCCCCTCGGTCAGGCGGCGCAACTCGCCCTCGCCGGCCTCGGCGGTGTCGAGCAGGATCATGCCGCCATTGCGCAGATAGTCGTTGATGCGCCCGCGCGCCGCCTCGGACGGTTGCTCCTGCGTCGCGTTGACTGCCCAATAGACCAGCGGGAAGAACACCAGCGGATCGCTTTCGAGATCGACCGCCATCGGCTCGCCCAGCGCCGCCGTGGTGCGTCGCG
>JADGAL010000333.1 GCA_015232025.1 Alphaproteobacteria bacterium | reverse complement strand
GGGGCGAAAACAAACCCAACCCGCCATTGCGGCGGCGGCCAAGCGGGCGGAACGCCCGCGCCCGGCGAGGGGCGAAAACAAACCCAACCCGCCATTGCGGCGGCGGCCAAGCGGGCGGAACGCCCGCGCCCGGCGAGGGGCGAAAACAAACCCAACCCGCCATTGCGGCGGCGGCCAAGCGGGCGGAACGCCCGCGCCCGGCGAGGGGCGAAAACAAACCCAACCCGCCATTGCGGCGGCGGCCAAGCGGGCGGAACGCCCGCTCACACCCCCTCAGATTCCCTTTGCGCGGCCGAGGCAATGGCCCTATATAAGGCGCCTCAGGCGTCGGAGTGTAGCTCAGCCTGGTAGAGCACCGTCTTCGGGAGGCGGGGGCCGGAGGTTCGAATCCTCTCACTCCGACCAATTTTTTCCGACCGTCCGGTTCGGGGTTTCCCCCCATCCGTCAGCCACCCTGCCCCACCGAGGGAGGGCCGCCTAAGTGCTGGCCGATCCCCTTGGTTGCTGGTATAGTTGCCCGGATGCCGAGGAATCCCACCGCTGTGGCATCAGCGGGGTCGTCTGCCTTTGCCCTGAATTTGATCCGAATGGGCAGGCGGGTTATCGAGGACAGTTCGGCCGAGACACTTGTCAACTTTTCGTACTGGATATCTGGAACATGGCCTGGAAGCGAGACAACTATGGGAGCCGCCCGCGGGAAGGGCGTCGGGACGACTTCGGCGGCGGCGGCGGCGGCGGTCACAGTGATCATCGTGGCGCACCCCGCGGCGGCGGCGGCGGCAGCGACATGATGGGCGGCGGTGGGCCCCGCATGAGCGTCGACCGCTCGCGCGTCACGGCGACCGTCAAGTGGTTCAATCCGTCCAAGGGCTTCGGATTCGTCGCCCCGACCGACGGCACTCCCGACGCTTTCCTGCACATCTCGGTGATCGAGCGCTCGGGCCGCGGCGACGTGGCCGAGGGCGCCACGGTGATTTGCGATCTGGGCCAGGGCCAGCGCGGCCCGCAGGTGGTCGCCATTCACGAAGTCGACATGACCACGGCGTCCGCCCGTCCGGCCGCGGCGCCTCGTCGCGATCAGGCGCCCGTCTCCGGCGAGCCGCTCGAAGGCACCGTGAAGTTCTTCAGCGCCGACAAGGGCTTCGGCTTCATCGCGCTGGATGACGGCGGCAAGGACGTGTTCGTTCACATCAAGGCTCTCGAGCGCAGCGGCCTTCGCACGCTGACGCCCGAGCAGCGCGTGCGGATGACGGTGAGCATGGGCCTCAAGGGCCCGCAGGCCGAGACCATCTCGCTCGTCTGACGAGGCAAGCTCCCCCCGGTGCGGATCACACCGGGGGGAGTTTTTCTTCGCCTCTTTCGTTGCAAGTTCGCCGTCGATGTTGATAATGGAGAGCCAGCATGGCCCTCTAATCTTCACGGAGCGAATTTGATGTTCCTCAAGTCCATTCTCGCCGGTCTGACGCTCGCCGTCTCGATGACCGGTGTGGCTTTGGCCGGCGATTCCTGCCTCGACGACACCTCGAAGGCCGGCCGCGACCAGACCACCGCCGCCAAGTTCCGCTGCGCCACCTGCCATCAGTTCGATCCCGCCAAGCCGCCGACCGTCGGCCCCAACCTGCACGACATCTACGGCGCGAAGGTCGGCGCGGACGCCAAGTTCGACACGCGCTACTCGAAGTCGATGAAGGACGCCGGCGCCAAGGTCGCGGCCTGGGACGACGCCAATCTGGAAGCCTACCTGCGCGATCCGAAGGCCTGGCTGGTCAAGGTCACCGGCGACGCCAACCCGGTCAACAAGATGCCGCCCGTGCTGGTCGGCAAGCCGCAGGCCGACATCGACAAGGCCGTGGTCGAGATCCTGGCCTATCTGAAGGCGATCAAGGGCAAGGCCGACTGCTTCTGATCCCCGACGGCTTCGTTCCGTCGAACGCCGCCATCCCCCAAGGATGGCGGCGTTTCGCGTTTCAGGGCGCCAGCCCCGCCTCGCGGAAATAGCGGGCCGCCCCCTCGTGCAGCGGCGCGGTCAGCCCGTCGACCGCCATGCCGTCGCGGTCGAGTTGGCCCAGCAATGGCAGCATGGCGCCGAACGGCTCGAGGTTTTCCAGCACCGCCTTGACCAGGGCGTAGGCGTCGGGCTCGCTCAGGCGGGTGGTCGCCACCAGGGTGGCCCGCGTGCCGAAGGTTTCGACGTCGCCCTTGGTTCCGTAGGCCGCGGCCGGGATGGTGGCGGCCGCCAGCCAAGGCCTGGCCGCCGTCACCTTGGCGACGGCCGGGCCGCCCATGTCGACCAGCCGCGCCCCGCATTCGGCGATGGCGCGGCGGATCTCGGGGGCCGGATGCACGGCGGTGACGATCACCGCCTCGGTCCGCCCCTCGCACAGGGCGCGCAGTTGGCTCCCCGCCTCGATCTCCATCGCCGCGCCCAGGGTGGCCGCCGTCCAGCCCAGCCCCTTCAGCAACTCGTCGGCCATCGCCCGCTGGAACGAGCCGGGCCGGCCGAGATTGACCTTGCGGCCCTTGAGATCGGCGAGGCTTCGGATCGGGCCATTCGGCCCGGCCAGCACCACCACCGATTCGGAATGCAGCGACATCAGGGCGCGCAGTTCGTCCAGGGGCTGATCGAATCCCTCGGCGCCCTCGACGGCCAGCGCCTGGACGCGCGACTGCACCAAGGCCATGTCGATGTCGCCCGATTTGAGCGCCGCCAGATTGGCTTGCGACCCGGCCGAGGGCTCGACAAGGCAGCGCAGGCCGTGGGTGGCGCGGTCCTTGGCGACCACGCGGCAGATGGCGCCGCCCACCGGGTAGTGGAAGCCGGACACCTCGCCGGTGCCCACCACCAGGGTGCGGCCCGCCGCCGCCACCGGGTGCGAGGCCCCCGCCAGCACGAGCAAGACCGCCAAAATGCGCATCGCCGCCATTCCCATCCTCTTGCACGAGCCCGCCGTTTACGTGTCCCGGCCCTTCGTCTAGGATGCCCTCGCCAATACCGGAGTCTGGCCATGGACATCAAGAAGCACATCCGAGAAATCCCGGACTTTCCCAAGCCGGGCATCCTGTTCTACGACATTTCGACGCTGCTCGCCCATCCCGACGCGTGGCAGGTGACCATGGGCCGCGTGGCCAACGCGGTGCGCGCGCTGCAGCCGGACGTGCTGGTCGGCATCGAGTCGCGCGGCTTCCTGGTGGCCGCCCCGCTGGCGCTTAAGCTGGGCTGCGGCTTCGTGATGGTGCGCAAGCGCGGCAAGCTGCCGGGCAAGATCATCCGCCATGAATACGCCCTGGAATACGGCACGGACACCATCGAGATGCAGGAAGGCGCCGTCCAGCCCGGCCAGCGCGTGGTGATCCTCGACGACCTGCTGGCCACCGGCGGCACGATGCGCGCCGCCATCGACCTGACCAGCCGCATGGGCGGCGACGTGGTCGGAGCGGCGGCGCTGATCGAACTGACCTTCCTGGGCGGCCGGGAAAAGCTCGGCAAGCCCTTCTGGTCGCTGCTGCAATACGACGAATAGGGCGAAGCCCTCAAAAGCCAGCCCGCCGCTTGATCTCGTCCGCGATGTCGCGGGCGGCGTTGAGCGGCGGGTGGGCGAAGCGCTCCAGCGTCCCGCCCAGCGGCCGGGCATAGCCCATCTCGAACAGGTCGCGATGCAGGCGGGCGTGTTTTTCGCCCACCATGCCCGGCGGGGCGTAGACGAACACCGGCGCCGCGGCGGCGCAGGCCTCGCACACCATCGACACCGAATCGCCCGTCACCACCACCGCGTCGGCGAGGCCCAGCCAGCCGAAATAGGGGTTGTCGCCCGCCTCGCCCCAGCGGAAGACGCGGCGCGGCTCGGGGATTTCGGCCAGCAAGGCCGCCTCGGCCGGCGCTCCGGTG